>NZ_JAEQCX010000054.1:0-43705 GCF_020738035.1 Microcoleus sp. PH2017_28_MFU_U_A | reverse complement strand
AAAATTGGCGATGTTCAAGGGAAAGCTGCTACTTTGCACTGTCTAGCAATAATCTATGCCAATCAAGGGGATGTAGAAAAGGCGATCGCATTTTATCAACAATCTCTCGAACTTAAGGAAAAAATTGGCGATGTTCAAGGGAAAACTGCTACTTTCGCAATGCTTGGACAGTTGTTAGCAGCGCAGGGAGATTTTGACCAAGCTTTGAATTATTTACAGCAATCTTTGAAGATTTTACAGCATTTGCGATCGCCCGATGCGGAGATAGTGAAGGAAATTATTGCTGAGGTTGAGCAGATGGATGGAGATCGTAAGTTTGCGCGCGGGATTTAGAAACCGGGTTTCTCACGAATATCTCGTGAGGATGCGTAAAATCTCGTAGAAACCCGGTTTCTGGCCGCCCTCACCCACCAAACCCTCCAAACCCATCACCAGCCCCGTCCCAGAATATGTCATCAAACCCTGATATTTGTCCGAACATCGATCCCCTGACGCTCTAAAATATCAATATTCCCTGACATATTGATCCCCGAATCCCCGAAAATGCGTATAAGTACCCATGATTAAGGCAAAAGACCCCTTGACCAGACCGGGAGTTGTCTGCAACATTAAGTCATGACAAAGCGATCCCAAAGAAATGCTTTGATTGAGCAACTTTGGGAGTCAGATAGCGCGTGTGCTGCCGGCACAGCGTTGCTAGCAGCACCGATCGCACTCGCAAAATCGATCTTGTCAATCAAGAATCGATAGATAAAGCTTTATTTAGATCGGACGGTGCGCGCAGAAGCCAATAAGTCAAAAACCCCGATCGCAATTGGGGACAAGACAAGGTAAAAACCAGCAAGGCTTCAAAGGTTGGAGAGATTCAGAAGCTCGATCGTAATTGTATTTAAAAGAGTTTCTAACTCAAAAAATCAACACATTAGTGTTGAATCGAAAAATCTAACCCGCCATCCAAATTAGTGGAGAACAAACTCATGGCAAAAGAACGCCCACCATTAGAAGAGATGACTTTGCGACAACTCCGCAGAGTTGCTAGCGAATGTGGAGTCTCTCGCTACAGCCGGATGCGGAAATCGCAACTTCTGGCATCAATTCAAGAAATTCAGCGCAACAAGTTTTCATACAGTCCATCTCGCAAACTAGAGGCACAAGAAGCAGTGGAAGCAGCAAAGTTTGAACTAGGTCAAGAAGATAGAACAGGCGGTTCTTTGGCGTCTGTAGATGAAGGTTTAGCAGATTTGCCCAACGGTTACGGCGAAAGCCGGGTTGTTTTGATGCCCCGCGATCCAGAATGGGCTTACACCTACTGGGATATCCCGAACGATCGCAAACAAGAAATGCGCCGCCAAGGCGGACAGCAACTCGCCCTGCGGATCTACGACGTTACAGATGTTAACCTCGACATCCAAAGCCCCCACAGCATTCAAGAATATCCCTGCGACGAACTGGCGCGGGAATGGTACGTGCCAATCCCCGTAAGCGATCGCGATTATGCGATCGACATTGGCTACCGCTGTGCAGACGGCCGTTGGTTGGTGTTGGCGCGATCGGCAGAAGTCCGAGTCCCACCCATCTATCCCAGCGACTGGATTGAAGACCAATTCATCACCCTCGACTGGGAAGAAGACTTGCGCGGCCAAACCTTCGCCGAACTGGTTCCCCCGGCCAAGAAAATCGCACAAGCAACCAACGGCGTCGGTTACAGCACCGGCAACGCCATCTACCAACAAATCTTCGGCATGGCAGAATCGGCAGAATCGATGCGCGTAGCAGGTTCGATGTTCGGTTCCATGCAGCACGTTGCAGGTTCGATCCAGCAATCCGCAATCCACGAACAAGCTTTGAGTTCCTACGTATTCCCCTCCGGTGTTGGAATGTGGGCTGGGGCAGGAATGTCTGCCCTCACTGCATCAGGTGTGGGTATGTCTGCCCTCACTGCGTCAGGTGTGGGTATGTCCGGCCTCACTGCGTCAGGTGTGGGTATGTCCGGCCTCACTGCGTCAGGTGTGGGTATGTCCGGCCTCACCATGTCCGGTTTCGGTATGTCCTCCGGTGTCGGTATGTCGGGAGTTGGCTTTGCCGCCCCGATGCGCCCCCGCCAGTTCTGGTTAGTTGCTGATGCCGAACTGATCGTCTACGGCGCCACCGAACCCGATGCTACCGTCTACGTAGGCGGACAGCCAATCAAACTGAATGCTGACGGCACTTTCCGCTTCCAGATGTCTTTCCAAGACGGCTTGATCGACTATCCGATTTTTGCAGTAGCAGCAGACGGCGAACAAAACCGCGCTGTCCACATGAAATTCGAGCGCGAAACCCCTGAACGTCGCACCAACACTAAGGAAGATTCTGTTGTGGAATGGTTGGGCTAATCGTAAATGTCGATCGCGATCCCGGTAGGTGTTTGGGTTTGTGCCAATTTTTTAACCATCACAAGGCCTACCCGGAGCAAATGGCGATTTGTTAGGGTTAGTTTCAGACAACAACCCATAACACCCCCTATACACCGTTCTCCTATTTTGAGGAGCGGTGTTTTTTGTCTGTGAAGTCATTAGTCATTAGTCATTAGTGCGAGCGTCCCGCTCGCGAACGTTATTAGTCATTAGTCATTGGTCATCAGGAAGAATTCCGAGGGAAGAAGAATGATTTAGGGAGCATCTCAGTTTTGCATTTACAGTGCGAGCGTCCCCGCTCGCGTGCTTGTACAAGCACGCGAGCGGGGACGCTCGCACTACCATAAAAAATGCTTCTTGCAAAACTGAGATGCTCCCAATGATTTCTTGGTAGGGTGCGTGAGGGCGAGAAATCTTTACATCCACACTTCGAGACTATGACTCACGCACCGCCCCAACGATTGAATCATATCAATGCTAGCGTCAACGATATTAGACACTCATCTCAACATCTGCCTGTAGATAGATGTTGACTTAACTTGCGATCGAACTCGTGACCTCAAAATTTGTAATTTTCACTCAACAATTATTAAGTAAGCTAAAGTTTACTTAAATTTTCATTGCACAAACTCGGTAAATCCCGCGAAACGAAAGAAAGCGAGTTATGAGATCAGTAAGGCGATCGCACAGTCATATCTCAAAAGCCAATGCCCAAAATAAATTCCCCGCCCCAGCGAAGGCAAAAGCGCCCCCGTCTTGTAGCCTTATTCGCTGTCACATTAGCAGCCGTCTTGCTGTTATTTATTCTGCCCGCACTGACTCAGCAGCCAGTTGTGCTCACCATGTTAATGCAAGGCCAAGACATTGCCAACTGGAAACCGTTTGTCAAAGAATTTGAACAGAAAAACCGCGATATTCGCATCAACCTCGTCGAAGGCCCCTTTGACACAAATCTCGTAGAAAATCTTTACACATCTGCCTTTCTTTTAGGCGAATCGCCCTACGACATCATCAACATGGATATCGTTTGGGTTCCCAAATTTGCCGCCGCAGGTTGGGTAAGGGATTTAACCGACAAAATTCCCCCCGAACAACTTGCAAAATTCATCCCCGGTAACGTTGAAGGCGGAAGGTATCGGGGCAAACTTTACCGAATTCCCCACGCTTCGGATGCCGGAATGCTTTATTACCGCAAAGACATTTTAAAACAAGCCGGAATTCCAGCACCGAAAAATTTTGAAGAGATGGTAAAAATCTCTCAAAACTTACAGCAACAAGGAAAAGCAACTTGGGGTTATCTGTGGCAAGGTAAACAATATGAGGGAGTATCTGCGATGTTTGTCGAAGTGCTCTCGGGTTTCGGCGGCTTCTGGGCTAATCCTCAAACTTTTGAAGTTGGGTTAGATAAACCCGAGGCCATTAAAGCAGTGGAATTTCTCAAAAATACGATCGCCTCCGGCATCTCTCCAGCGGGTGTTACTACCTACGGCGAAGAAGAAACCAGGCTGTTGTTTCAAAACGGCAAAGCGCTGTTTTTGCGAAACTGGCCCTATGTTTGGAAGCTAGCAAATGCCGAGGGATCTAAAGTGAGAGGCAAAATTGCGATCGAGCCAATGCTCAGCAGTATCGGTAAAACAGGCGGTTCTTGCTTGGGCGGCTGGGGCTGGGGAATATCCAAAACATCAAAACATCCAGAACAAGCCTGGAAAGCAATTAAATACCTCACCAGCGAGGCAACCCAGCGCAAATTTATTTTAGAAACAGGTTTAATTCCCAGTTACAAATCCCTATTTACCGACAAAGAAATAGTCGCCAAATATCCCCACTACCCGCAACTTTTAAAAGTAGTGGAACGCCCAGCCTTGCGCCCGCCCATTGCACAATACGCTCAAGCTTCTGATATTTTGCAGCGCTATTTGAGTTCAGCTTTTACTGGGAGAATGACTGCGGAACAAGCAATGAAAGCGGCGGCTAGCGAAACTCGCAATTTATTAGGAAGTTTGAAACAACCAAAAGCTTCTTGAACAGTTGACAGTTGACAGTTGACAGTTGACAGTTGACAGTCCTAAAGCCGTAAATGAGGGATAAATTAGGGCTAAAAAATATGCAATCAGACAAGATGCGACAGCGCGAACAAAGAACCGGATGGATATTAGTAGCACCAGCATTGATAATTCTGCTGCTAGTATTTGCTTACCCAATCTTGCGCGCGTTTTGGCTGAGTTTATTCACCCAAAACCTCGGTACTGAATTGAAACTGGTTTTTTCCGGCTTTGCTAACTACAGTCGAATGTTAGGCGACGGGCGTTTCTGGCAAACTTTAAGCAACACCACAGTCTTTACTTTTGCCTCTGTTGTGCTGGAATTAATTCTCGGCATGGGCATTGCCTTAGTCTTAAATCAATCTTTCACGGGGCGCGGCATTGTGCGGACAATTTCCCTGCTGCCTTGGGCGCTACCTACTGCATTGATGGGTGTAGCTTGGGCGTGGATTTTTAACGATCAATACGGCGTAATTAACGACATTTTACTGCGCTTGGGATTGATTCAAAAGAGCATTAGCTGGTTGGGAGATCCGACTTTGGCAATGATGGCAGTGATTACAGCCGATGTTTGGAAAACTACGCCGTTTGTCAGTCTGCTTTTGTTAGCGGGATTGCAATCGATTTCCGGTGATTTGTATGAAGCCCACGCCATTGACGGCGCCAGTAGTTGGCAGAGTTTCCGTCAAATTACCTTGCCGCTGCTGATGCCCCAAATTGTGATTGCTTTGCTGTTTCGATTTGCCCAAGCTTTCGGCATTTTTGACTTGATTCAGGTGATGACGGGAGGGGGGCCGGCTGGGGCGACTGAGACGGTTTCTATCTACATTTACAGCACGGTGATGAGGTATTTAGACTTTGGGTACGGGGCGGCTTTGGTGGTGTGTACTTTTTTGCTGTTAGTGGCCGCAGTTGCGATCGCCAGTTACCTATTATCGAGAGCCCGCACCACTCAAGTTTAGATTTGGGATTGGGGATTTTAGGTTGGTGGTAGTTAATGAATCAGATACGTTGAGGGAGAAATTAAAATCAGACTATTCATTGCTTCAATCTTCTTCCTTCCAGGTAGAGGTAGCTGTCAACTGTCAACTGTCAACTGTCAACTGAATGAAACGTTCCTTTCATTGGTATAAACTATGTCGATCGCCCGCGAACAACCTACCACAAAACCCTTTAACATCCGGCAATTAATCTTGCCCCTATCAGCGATATTAATTGTCGCCTATTTCCTCGCACCCATCATCTGGCAGGTGCTGACATCATTCAAAGTAAACGGCGATATCTCAGCAATTCCCAACGTCTACATTCCCGCACGAATTACCTTCGATCATTACCTGTCCTTATTCCAGCGCCGTCCGTTTGCACTTTACATTTTAAATAGCGCTTTTGTTTCCATTACTTCCACACTGCTGTGTTTAGCAGTAGGTGCTCCCGCAGCTTACGCATTAGCCAGATTGCGGCTGTGGGGCGAGAGAATTATTCTGGCAAGTGTGACAATTGTGACGCTATTTCCGGCGGTGTTGTTATTTTTAGGACTGTTGGAAATAGTCAAAGCTTTGGATTTAGGAAATAATTATTTAGCCTTAATTATCCCTTACACCGCCATCAATCTGCCGCTGACAATTTTGGTAATGCGGAGTTTCTTTCAGCAACTGCCAAAAGATTTAGAAGATGCAGCTAAAGTTGACGGTTACAACACCTTTCAAATGCTGTGGCAAATCGTGCTACCGATGACATTTCCCGCCTTAGTCACAACCGGAATTTTGACATTTATTTCAGCTTGGAACGAGTTTATTTTCGCACTGACATTTATGACTCGCGAATCTCTAAAAACAATTCCCGTCGCCACGGCTCAACTCAGCGGTGCATCAGTCTTTGAGATTCCCTACGGCCCGATCGCAGCAGCCACAGTTTTAGGAACCTTACCCTTGGTTTTGCTGGTTTTGGTGTTCCAACGGCGCATCGTTCAGGGTTTAACAGCCGGGGCTGTCAAGGGATAGTAAGGAGAGTTTTGAGTGGTGAATTTGTCAATAAAACAGTCAAATAGTTAAGGATCGCGAATTAAATAATTTACACAAGTTTGTGGAATGGGCGTCCCGCCCGTCCAGAAAGAACGGGCGGGACGCCCATTCCACAAGAACAATAAAGATTGTAAGTTATTTAATTATCATTCCTAAGTTGATTCCTAGTGACGAATAACCAATAACCAATAACCAATAACCAATAACCAATAAAAAATCATGGCAAAACTGCAACTAAAAAACCTCAATAAAACCTACAGCCCCAAAGTTGTACCAGTAAAAGACATTAGCTTAGATGTCAGCGAGGGCGAATTTCTGACCTTGCTGGGGCCCTCCGGGTGTGGCAAATCTACCACGCTGCGGTTGATTGCAGGGTTGGAACAGCCGACTAGAGGCGAGATTAGAATTGGCGATCGCGATGTGACATATCTCAGACCGGGCGATCGGGATATTGCAATGGTTTTTCAAAGTTACGCGCTGTATCCGCACATGACAGTGTACGACAATATGGCATCCAGCCTCAAACTCCGAAAAATATCCGACAGCGAAATCGATCGCTTAGTGACAGAAGTTGCAGCATCCCTCGGATTGACCGAATTAGTCGATCGCAAACCGGGTAAACTATCAGGCGGACAGCGGCAGCGAGTAGCCCTCGGACGCGCCTTAGTGCGCCAACCAGCAGTATTTTTGCTCGACGAACCTTTAAGCAATCTCGACGCCTTATTGCGAGAAAAAGTGAGGGCAGAACTCAAACAATTGTTTTCATCCCAAAAAGCCCCTGTAGTGTACGTTACCCACGACCAAACCGAAGCAATGACACTTTCTACAAAAGTCGCAGTTCTCAACAGCGGCAGCATCCAGCAATTAGACCCGCCACACTTAATTTATAACCGTCCGGCAAATCAGTTTGTAGCGGGTTTTGTAGGCAGCCCGCAAATGAATTTGCTAGTGCTTAAATGCCAGGGAAATTTTGCGATGTTGGGCGATTCTGGAGTTCCGCTACCAAATCTGCCGACAGTCCCACCAGAGATTGTCTTGGGAATTCGCCCGGAACACCTCAGCTTTGCAGATGTAGAGGCCAGGAAGAAGCCAGATCCAGAGGCAATTAAAGGTGAGGTTTATTTAGTAGAAAACTTGGGAATGCAAAATTTAGTTAGCGTCCGAGTTAAAGGTTTGGAGTCAGTAACGGTGCGCGCTTTGCTCCCAAATGACCGCCAATGGAGTTCCGAAATTGTCGAGCTGGTTTTTCCGGCTCAGTTGCTGCACTGGTTTGATGTCAAAACTGGCGATCGCTTGAAATGAAAATTTGGCCTGTATAACACGATCGATTGAAAATAGTCTAACCCTGTGCTGAAAAATACTATTTCTGCTTTTAACTAAGTTATGACTGTAGTAAGAGGTATAAGTATTTGGCTGCTGTTAAGGTGATATTTGTGCTTGAAAAAGCTAGTTGACTGGTATCATTTGCGATCGATCGCCATCACAAAAAAGGTTTGTAGTGCGGACTTAAGTCCGCAGTATAGAGGTTTTCAGAAAGATGAGGTATGACTGACAGCTTATATAATAATAAACAAAGAGGGCTGAAGCCCAACTACGTCCGCGAATCTTTTTAAGAAAGGCTATACAAACTAATCTGCACATTTTATGTTAAATTATATCGCGAACGGTAGCATCGGTATTGTGCGATCGCTCGGGCGGTGCCTCAGTACCAATAGTCTCATAGTCGGTAGTTAAAGATTTATCGCACTGGCGCACCCTACTACTTGTTTTATTTATAGAAAATAATGACATGAAGAACAAACATCTTAACAGTCTTTGCTTGGCAGGCCTGCTGTTGCTCGTGCCGATTTGTCCGGGGACAATTGCCCGCGCTCAAATTTCCGAAACTTCCGATACTAACGCCAGTCCAAAAACCTTCCTCAAAGATGAACTGTATTTTGGCTTAACTAAACCCGGAGGCGAGACAATTTCTGAGTCAGAATGGCAGGAGTTTGTCAAGGAAGTTATTACCCCTCGTTTTCGGGAAGGGCTAACTGTATTAGACGGTTCCGGGCAGTTTCTCAACCAGGGCGGAATATTGATTCGAGAAAACTCTAAAATAGTTATTTTGATTTATGAAAGTAGCCAGGAAAAAAATCGAGCTATTCAGGAAATTATCGAAAATTACAAGCGCAGGTTTCAGCAGGAGTCAGTGCTGCGAACGACCAGCGAAGTTAAGGTTTCTTTCTGATTAGCTCATCCAATCAGCGTTTTTATGATATTATTCCTAGTAATCAAGGTCATACCCTCAGAGATAAGTAGGGTGCATTCAACAGTTGACAGTTGACAGTTGACAGTTGACAGTTGAATTTTGACTGCTGACTGCTGACAGTTTAGGAGCGACCTCTACCCTTAAGTCAGAGAATTGGAATAATGAATAGTCTGATTTTAATTTCTCCCTCAAAGGGAGAGGCTTTCAACCAATTTTTTCTCGTAAAAATTATAATTTGTGGGTATCGATCGCACATTGCAAAAAGTCGCCAGAAAAACCAGCCCGGGAGAAAACAAAAATATGACGAACGATGGCAACCCAAAAGCCCAAGCGCCGGATAACGACGATGTACAAAAAAATTTGGACGGTATTGGGAAAGCTTTGATTGTGAGCGTGGCTTGGTCTTACGCAGAGGCATTGGAGCGAACAAAACGAGATCGAAAAGAACAGAAAGCTACGCCGGAATCTCAACCAGAATCTCAACCAGAATCTCAACCAGAATCTTAGACATCCGCCGCTGCGAAAACAGCGCAATTGCTTTCATCTACAGAAAAGCGATCGATCGCGCACCGGCGAACCATCACAATCATCGCGCTCGAACACATTGGAATCGACTTTTTCGGCAGATTCCCGAAATTGCAGCGGTTTTTATGCCATTTTACCTCAATATATTTTATTTTACCCAAAGAGATTTAAATTAAACAAAGTACGGTTTTATAGCTACAGTGTACAGAACAAACAACCAATTTTGAGATCGGTCTCATGTCTAATTCAAAAATGATTGGCAAAGCGATCGCAGGTGGCATTTGCTTCGGCATCCTCGCCAGCAGCTTCAACGGCGCGCAAGGCCCAGCATCCGCAGCAGCACCAACAATTGCCGAAGCAGCAGCCCCCGCCGCTAGCAATATCGACAAGCAACTTCTAGGTCAATGGCAAGGTACAATCCCCTCCGGTCAGTCTTTCACCTTCGTCTTTGCCCCAGAAGGCAAATTGTTCATGATGGGTAAATGCCCCGACGGAGCCCCCTGCGCCAAAGAAACGAGGTATAAAGTTAATCTCGCTGCAAAACCGATGCACCTGGATGTCAGCCTCAACAAGACCGAAACCGTTGAGACTGTTTTTGAGTTGACTCCCGAAGGTCAAATGCGCCTTCAGGTGGAAGGCACCAATCCCGGACTGCCAAGACCGAATTCCTTAAACGACCAGGCAACCGTGTTTAAAAAGGTCTCCGAGACCACTGCACTGCCTGCTGGCACTCAAGTCATCGGTTATTGAGGAAAATTCTTCCCCCGCATTCGGCAGTTAAGTAGTTCTGGGTTTTGAGTTTTGGGTGTTGTTATAGGCAGTTTTCAATTCTATGAAATATAGTAGGGACACCGCGCCGTGCACATTGGTGTCAACAACCAGGTCAAACCCAGTCACAGATGGCTGTTTGACCATTAAACTTAGATCCCCCCTTAGCTTGCCCCCTACTCCCCCTTAAGAAGGGGGGGACAAGAAGTTACTCAAAGTCCCCCTTCTTAAGGGGGATTTAGGGGGATCTAGACTTGGCATAAAACCCATATTTCTCAAGGGTTTCAGCCTTAAGTTGACACGCCTTGGGCGAAGCGTAGCGGAGGGAGTGCAGTGTCCCTACCGTAGCATCTGTATTTTTTTTACTAAGCGTGAAAATCACCATCAGTTAAAGAATTTAAAATTTAAAACTGAAAATTTAAGAGTTTCCCGCTGCCTTCTGTCTTTAACAGGCCCTGCTACAATCCACTTAATCTCCTTTTAACTTTTGCCATAGACTTCCATGAGTGAAACCGTCCTAGAAGTTCGCAACCTGCGGGTTGAATTTCAATCTGCGGACGCAGACAATGCGTCCGCAACAGTCAAAGCTGTTGACGGCATTTCCTTTGAGGTGAAGCGAGGGCAAACTCTGGGAATTGTCGGAGAGTCGGGTTCGGGAAAATCGGTAACATCCCTCGCTGTTATGGGTTTGCTGTCAAGTTCGTTAACGAAAATCCAGGGCGAAATTTGGTTTTCTCCGACAGCAGACGGCGTTACCAAGCAGCCTGTGAATCTGCTGGAAATGCCGGATAGGGAAAAACAAACCTACCGGGGAAGCCAGATTGCGACGATTTTTCAAGAGCCGATGAGTTCGCTAAATCCCGTTTTTACGATCGGCTTTCAACTCACAGAAGCCATTTGTCTCCACCAAAAGATATCCCAGACAGCAGCGCGGCGCAAAGCTGCTTCGCTATTGCAAGAGGTGAAGCTGCTACCGGGGGACGAGGAACTGCGGCAGCGCTGTTTGGCTTTGCGGCAAGAAGCAGGTGCCCAGGACGATCGCGATTTCATGCCACAAGTCAACGGCCAAAAACAAGCTATGCTCGATCGCTATCCCCACGAACTCTCCGGCGGTCAAATCCAGCGCGTGATGATTGCGATGGCCATTTCTTGCAATCCCACTTTATTAATTGCTGACGAACCGACAACGGCCTTAGACGTAACCGTGCAAGCAACAATCTTAGCTTTGCTGCGCGAGTTGCGGGACTCTAGAGGCATGGCAATGATTTTTATTACCCACGATTTAGGCGTCATTGCTGAAATTGCCGATACGGTGGCGGTGATGTACCGAGGTAAAATTGTTGAATGCGGTGCGATCGAGCAAATTTTCAGCAATCCCCAACATCCTTACACAAAAGGTCTCTTAGCTTGCCGCCCAACTCTCGAACGCCAAATGCGCCGCTTACCGACAGTTTCCGATTTTATGGAAGTCACCACAAATGCTAGCGGCGAATTGGTAATTGTCGAGAAAAATGTCGATTTAGACGGCGACAGCAGCGGCGGACTTTCCACTTTTCCCACCGGAAAACCCCCTCGGCTGCCGAATATTTCCGAGCCTTTGCTAGCTGTTAATAACTTGCGAGTCGGTTTTCCGGTGCAAGGAATGTTTGGCGAAACTAAACGCTTGTTTATGGCGGTAAACGATATTTCTTTTGAGGTTTACCCGGGCGAAACTTTGGGTTTAGTCGGCGAATCTGGCTGCGGTAAATCAACTTTAGCGAGAGCATTGCTGCAATTAATTCCGATATCCAGCGGCAAAGTGTTTTTTGAAGGTCAAGAAATTACCCCTCCTACCAAAAGTAGTTCCCGAGGGCAGTGGATGGCTAATTATCGGCTCAAAAAAGAGTACGATCGCCAATTGCGCCGGCTGCGGCGCGATTTGCAAATTATCTTTCAAGACCCTTATAGTTCTCTCGATCCGCGCCTGAGTGTTGGGGAAGCGGTGATGGAACCGATGGTGATTCACAGCTTTGGCAAAAACCCGAAAGAAAAGCGCGATCGCGCCGCTTATTTGTTGGATAGAGTGGGTTTAAATCCCGATTTTATGCGGCGCTACCCCCACGAATTTTCCGGGGGACAGCGGCAGCGAATTTGTATTGCTAGAGCTTTGGCTTTGAATCCTAAGTTTATTATTTGCGATGAATCGGTTTCTGCATTGGATGTATCGGTGCAGGCGCAAGTTTTAAATTTGCTCAAGGAGTTGCAAACAGAGTTTGGACTGACTTATATTTTTATTTCTCACGATTTGAGCGTGGTCAAGTTTATGAGCGATCGCGCGATCGTCATGAACAAAGGTAAAATCGAGGAAATTGGCACAGCCGAGCGCATTTACCGCCAACCGCAGCAAGCTTACACGCGGCAACTGATAGCTGCTATTCCGGCGGGGAATTTGGAGCGCATTCGGCAACAGCAATTAGGTCGCCAATCTGCTTTGTCTGCTGCGAATGCGCCCCTATCGCCTGGGGATGAATCGCAATAAATGTGATATTATCTAGCTAGCTAAATTAACCCCGAGCCTTTGGCAGCATCGGACTAAATGCCTCATCCAACCAATTTGATTGTGGTGGTTTGATGGGATACAATTCTAACCAAATCCCAGAATTAAGCCTACACATGGATTGTACCAAGGTTTGTAGTGCGGACTTCAGTCCGCTTTATACTGCGGACTGAAGTCCGCACTACAAACCGTTTTTGTGATGGTAATCAACCGGACACGATATTAATACCAGATTGATAATTGTAGCAAGAGTTTTGTGAACTTGTATTAATACAGTTAAAAAAATCAAAATCCAAATTAAACACTTAACACTGGATTCTGCCTTCGGTATGGAGAATGTCCGGTTATAGCAATTTGCAACACTCGCGAAGTACAACGGATCCATTCCCAATTCCCAATTACCCGGGAACATAGGAGTTTAACTAACAACTCCTACCAACATCTTTTTATTTTTTTTTCATAAATCAACAGTCGATCTTCATTTTAACTTCACAATTAATAGGTAGTATGAAATTTGGTTGAATTTGACGGAGAGTGCGGGTTTTTCAACCAGCAGTCAGAGAGTTCCCCGCAGTATTTTAGTACATCAAACCGGGTCATAACTTACGCAAAAAGTGGTTTGACAAGATACTCTTACGCGGTAATGTGCTTCAGGCGCACTCTAGATAATTAAATTTTGCGTGCTGGACTAGCTAGATTAGGCCAAATGTCCAATGACCAACAGCAATATCTAGTCCATTATTAAAGATAAACCCTTTATGCCCTTACAAAAAATGATAAAAGCCGCACCGCAGCTAAAAAAATATTACTCGCTAATTCCGTAAATACACTTAATTTTATGGTTGTGTTGCATAAAATAAGGAAAAAATGCCAATGCTTGATTTCGCCAGCTAGAAAAAATTTACCCGAAAGAATTGGTTGAAAGCCCCAAGCCTGCTCGGGAGAAATTAAAATCAGACTATTCATTACTCCAATCCTCGGACTTAAGGGTAGAGGTAGCTCTCAAATAGTCAACTGTCAACTGTCAACTGTCAACTGTCAACTGTTGAAAGTATTTTAACATCTTTAGAGTTGTTTTTAAGTCTTAACTCATCAAAAATTAAACTTATTCAAAAAAATGAAAGATCTAGTTCATATAGAAGAATCACAAAACACTAAATTGTTTAAATTCCTGCAACTATTATTGATAAAATTAACGGCAGCAGTCACCAGCAGACAGAAGGCAGAATGCAGTATGCAGTATGAACAAACAATCAGCCTCGCGACGATCGCCTCAGGCAGTGTATTCTCAGTTGCGAGTGTGGTACTGCTTGTATTAAACGGGTTGCTGGTAACAGGCGGAGGCGATGGTTTGTGCAAGAGCCAACTCGCCCTGGGATGTTTGGCTGTAGCCAATATTGTCATGTTGGTGGTGTCCGCGCGATCGCACGCCTCTGCTGTCTGGGCCTACAACGATCGCCAAGAGAGCAAGTTCAACCAGGGCGATCGATTTTTTAGCCTGTCGCCAGATATGCTCTGCGTAGTTGCTTTTGACGGTTATATTAAGCACATCAACCCAGCAGCCGAAAAAATCCTCGGCTATTCCCCAGCCGAAATGGTGGGCAAACTCTTCATTGAATTCGTCCATCCAGGCGATCGCGAAGCTACTCTAAAACAAGCTGAAAGGATTGCTGCGGGGAATAATATCGTTGGGTTTGAAAACCGCTGGCTGTGTCGCGAGGGGTCTTACAAGTGGATAGCCTGGACTGCTAGCCCTTTCTGCGAAGAAGAATTGATCTATGCTGTCGCCCGCGACGTTACCGATCGCAAACTCGCCCAAGAGTCGCTCCAGCACAGCAATTCAATCTTGCGTTCCGTGATTGAAAGCACGCCGGATGTCATTTTTGTCAAGGATATTCAAGGCCGCTACGCGATCGGAAATTCTGCCCTAGCTAATTTTTTTGAAAAACCTATTGAGGCAATTATAGGCAAAGACGATACAGAATTATTTCCCGCTGAAATAGCCAAAAGAATGATAGATTCAGACATCGAAATTCTAGCATCAAGAATACATTTCAATCAGGAAGAAAATCTCCATATAAATGGACAAATGCAAACATTTCTGACAGCAAAATGCCCTTGGTACGACTCGGAAGGAAATGCGATCGGCATCATTGGTATATCACGCGACATCAGCGATCGGAAAGCAATAGAAGCAGCACTACAAGAAAGTAACATCCTCTTTGAAAACGTCATCGAAAGTACAGGCGACAGCATTTTTGTCAAAGATATTCAGGGCCGCTACCTATTGGTCAATTCTACGGTTGCGGGCATGATTGGCAAGCCAAAATCAGAAATTTTTGGCAAAAATGATGCCGAATTATTTCCACTGGAGATTGCAAATATGCTGGCGGAAAATGACCGCCGGATCTGGCAATCTGGGATTGAGGAAAGCATCGAAGAATTAGTAAAAGATAGTGAGGGCAACATCCTGACATTTCTTTCTACCAAAAGCCCTTTGCGCGATCGCTCTGGAAACATCACGGGCGTGGTGGGAGTTGCTCGCGATATTAGCGATCGCAAACAGGTAGAAGCCGCCCTGCGGCGCAGCGAAGAGCGGTTGCAGCTAGCTCTTTGGGGTTCCGACAGCGGAATGTGGGATTGGAATATAGTTACTGACGAAATGTATTGCAACCACGAGTACAGTGCTTTGTTGGGCTACGAACCAGACGAACTACAAGCAAATGCGATCGGTTTGTCACAGCTAGTTTATCCCGACGATTTACTGGTATTGAACCAGAAATTAAATGCCTATTTGGAAAATCCAGAAAATGGCTATGCTGTTGAGCATAGAATGTTAGCTAAATCCGGCGAATTTAAATGGATTTTGGCGCGGGGGAAAGTCGTAGAAAGAGATGAAAATAATGCTCCGGTGAGAATGATTGGCACTATTTCTGATATTGGCGATCGCAAACAAGCCGAAAAAGCTCTCCAAGAAAGCGAGCAAAAATATCGGTGTTTAACTGAAGCCACCTCCCAAATTATTTGGGATACTACCGCCGCAGGCGAAGTTGTCGCCGAACAAACAGGATGGAGTGCATTTACGGGAGCGACTTACGACGAAATTAAAGGATGGGGGTGGCTCAATAACATCCATCCCGACGACAGAGAATATACTGCCAGGATGTGGTCTGAGGCACTTGCCGATCGCACCTTATTCGCAATAGAACACCGCTTGCTGCGGCACGACGGCGAGTACAGGTATATGACCGTGCGCGGTATACCCGTATTGAATGCAGATGGCAGCGTTCGCGAGTGGGTTGGCATCCACTCCGACATTACCCCAGCCCGCCGCGCCGAGGCAGAAATGTGGCAGCAAAAAGAATTTCTGAGCAGCATCTACGACAGTGTGAACTACAGTATTTTCGTACTAGATGTCGGCGCAGACGAAGAATTTCGCTACGCCGGCTGGAATCGAGCAGCAGAGTTACTCAGTAACATCAGCAAGGAGGAAGGATGCGGCAAAACTCCAGAAGAACTTTTCCCAGCATCTACGGCAGCGTTTTTCCGGCAGAAATTAAGAGAATGCCTGCTAAAAAATAGCTCTCTTTCTTACGAAGAATCTGTTAGTCTTGAGACTCAAGAAGTCTGCTTTATCACAACTCTGACTCCGCTGCGAGACGAATTTGGGAAAATTTGTCGCATTGTGGGAAGTGCTACCGACATTACAAAACGCAAACAAGCCGAAGCACAATTGCGCGAACAAGAAGAATTTTTAAACAGCATCTATAACGGATCGAATCAAGTTATTTTCGTGGTAGATGTCGCCGCCGGAGAGTTCCGCTATGCAGGCTGGAATGCAGCTACAGAAGCATCTACAGGCATTTTGAGTGCTGATGTCAAAGGCAAAACTCCCGAAGAAGTGTTTCCCCCAGCAGTAGCAGCAAATTTTCGGCAAAGATACCTCGATTGTTTGGCCGCAGACAGCTCGATTTCTTACGAAAATAGCGCCGAATTGGCAGGTGTAGAAAATTGGTTTATCGTAACTCTGACGCCCCTGCACGATACCTCTGGCAGCATCTACCGAATTATTGGTAATTCCACCGACATTACGGCTCGAAAACTTGCAGAAGCAGCGCTGCAAGCTAGTCAGCACTTTGTTGAGCGCATTGCCAATACCAGTCCGAATATTCTCTATGTTTACGACGAAATCGAGCAGCGAAATGTGTATGCCAACCGCGAAATCACCGACCTCCTGGGCTATACAGTGGCAGAAGTTCAAGAAATGGGCAGCAATCTGTTGCCGACAATTATCCACCCTGAAGATTTAGCTAAATTTCCCAGATATATCCAGCAAATAGAAAATGCTCCCGACGGCGAGGTGGTTGAGTACGAATATCGGGTACTCGACAGACAAAATAGTTGGCGCTGGTTAGTCAGTCGCGATATTGTATTTAGCAGAACAGAGTCGGGCAAAATCCAGCAGCGTCTCGGTGTTGCTGCCGACGTTACAGATCGCAAATTCGCAGAACAAGCTTTAGCAGAACAATTGAAACTTTCTTCATTCACAGCAGATGTGGGAATTGCTCTGACTGAAAACCGCACTTTACCTGCAACTTTGCAAAAATGTACCGATGCAGTTGTGCGCCATCTGGATGCTGCGTTTGCTCGGATTTGGACGCTCAATGAAGAGGGAAATGTCTTGGAATTGCAAGCAAGTGCGGGGATTTATACTCACATTGACGGCGCTCACAGCCGCATTGCGGTCGGCGAGTTCAAGATTGGTTTAATCGCCCGGGATCGACAACCTCACCTCACTAATTCTGTGCAAGAAGATGCCCGAGTCAGCGACAAAGAATGGGCGAAACGAGAAGGAATGGTGGCTTTTGCTGGATATCCGTTGATTGTTGACAATCAGTTGGTGGGAGTAATCGCCATGTTTGCTCGCCAGGAGTTGACGGAATCTACACTGATTTCTTTTGCGTCAATTGCCGATTCGATCGCCCTGGGAATCAAGCGCAAACAAACAGAACTTGCTCTCGCCGCCCAAAAGCAAACTTTGAGGGGAATTATTGACAATGCTCCCATCTGGGTGTGGATGGCAAATGCTAGCGGGCGGATGTTATTAGCCAACAAAACTTTCTGCGAAGATGTAGCTATTCCCGAAGAGAAGTTCTTAGCAGCCTCTCACTATTCCGAAGTTTTTGGATTAGAAGCATCTGCTAACTGCATGGTATCAGATGCACAAGCCTGGAGCCAAGATCCTCCCTGTTATTCTGAAGAATTGCTCCAGTTGGTTGACGGTGAATACCACCAGTTGGAGATAATTAAAACTCAGGTCAAAGATGATTGCGGTAATGCGATCGGCTTAATCGGTTTGGGTTTGGACGTAACGAAACAAAAAGAAGCTCAAAGACAGTTGCAAGAGTCGGAAGCGAGATTCCGCAAATTAGCAGAGCAGGAAGCGCTGCTTAACCAACTAGCTAGCAACATCCGCAAATCTCTCGATTTAGACACTATTTTGGCCACAACTGTGCAGCAAATACGTGAATTGCTGCTGCTCGAACGGTGCATATTTATCTGGTATATAACCAACGAAACATCAGCATTTTGGAATGTAGAATACGAGGCAAAAAATGATGAACTACCTTCCTTGCTGGGTGTATTTCCGGCTAACTTGACTGGTTCTAAAGCCGAGCGAATTGCCAATATTGAAATAATTCGGGTGGATGATTTTAAAAATGTTACCGATCCAGTAGAGCGGAATTTTTTCATGTGTATAGGATTACAGTCTATGCTGGACATTCCCATTCAGACATCTTCAGGTAAAATAGGGGTAATTTGCTGTAGCGCTTCTAGCAGCATCCGGTGTTGGAGCGATGAGGAAGTGGAACTGTTAGTGGCTGTGGGCAATCAATTGGCGATCGCCATTAATCAAGCCGAACTTTACGAAACATCTCGCCTCGTCGCCGCCGAAGCTTCATCAGCAGCCATGAAGCAAAAATTGCTCAACCAGTTAGGCAGTCAAATCCGCGCTTCTCTCGATTTAGATACTATATTGGCAACAACTGTACACCAAATTCGCGACTTGCTACAACTCGATCGCTGCTTGTTTATTTGGTATGTATCCGATGTCGAGATACCCGCTTGGGATGTCGTCCACGAAGCTAAAAATGATGACTTGTTCTCGCTTGTGGGTTATTATCCTGCTGACGTAACGGGGAGTCTGGCCCAAAAAATAGCCCAATCGGAAATCTACCAAATAGATGATGTTGCAAATTTGAGCGATCCCATAGAAAGAGAGTTCTTTTTGCAGTTGGGTTACAAGTCTGTCTTGGATTTGCCGGTCAAAAGTGCAGGGGGTTTAATTGGTGTTGTGGGCTGCGTGGCTTGTCGCGAGATGCGGAGGTGGACACAAGACGAAGTGGATTTGCTATCGGCAATTGGCGATCAATTGTCGATCGCCATCAGCCAATCCGAACTCTACACCCAAAGCGTCGATTCAGCCCGAATGGCGCGAGAACAAACTGCCCAACTAGAAGCAACTCTGTGCGAACTTAAGCTTGCTCAAACCCAGCTCGTGCAAGCAGAAAAAATGTCGAGTCTCGGTCAGATGGTAGCAGGAATTGCCCACGAAATCAATAACCCAGTCAGCTTTATTTTTGGCAATCTTACCTACACAGAAGAATACACCACAAACCTGATGAAAATGCTGCAAATGTATCGAGATGAATATCCAGAACCACCTCAAGCTATTCAGGACGAAATAGACGTTTTAGAACTAGATTTCTTGCTAGACGACTTGCCCAAAATGCTGTCTTCGATGCAGGTGGGAGCCACTCGCATCCGGGATATTGTGCGGAGTTTGCGAAATTTCTCTCGCCTCGATGAATCTGAGATGAAAAAAGTTAACATTCATGAAGGCATCGACAGCACCTTAATGATTTTAGAACACCGTCTGAAAGTTCAGCCCGTTAGCGCAGCGGGTACGGAGTACCATCGCCCAGCAATTCAAGTCGTTAAAGAATACGGACAATTGCCGCTGGTAGAGTGTTACGCCGGACAATTGAATCAGGTGTTTATGAATATTATAGCGAATGCAATTGACGCTTTACAAGAACCGCTTCCAAATTCAGCAATTATCCGCATTTCTACAGAGGTAGAAGGTAATTTTGCTGCGATTAGAATTGCTGATAACGGTGCAGGTATCACCGATCAAGTCAAGCAGCGGATATTTGATCCGTTCTATACTACAAAACCGATCGGTTCGGGGACGGGAATGGGTTTGGCGATTTCTCATTCTATTATTGTCGAAAAACACAAAGGTGAAATCAAGTGTTTCTCTGTGGTGGGGAAAGGCACTGAATTTACGATCAAGATTCCGATTCAAAGAAGAGAAAATTAAATAGGTTCTATAGGGTTAACTCTTAGGTACGTAGTTGCGCTTCAGCGCTCTTTCGGGTGCATCTGGCGCAAGGCGAATATATCCGTATGGGCTATAGCATGACCTCGGTGAATATGAGATGATAACTAATAACTTATATGCGATCATGCTTCGCCCTCTTCCTTGCGCCAGATGCACCCGCTCTTTCATATGTATAAAAGCGCTGAAGCGCAACAACGTACCTTTATACAGTTGCGTAAATTCAGTTAATATGATATGAACAATCTAAAATCTGAAATCTAAAATCTAAAATGGCATTACCTCCAGGCACTTTCAGTTTACCGCTAATTGGCGATACCCTCAACTTTTTGCAAGATTCCCAATTCGCCAAAAAACGACACCAGCAGTACGGGCCAATTTTCAAAACCAGCATCTTCGGACAGCCTACCGTGTTTGTGTCCGGCTCAGAGGCGAATTTGTTTGTTTTAAGCCATGAAAATCAATATTTTGTTATGAGTTGGCCTCCGAGCATGAAAGCGCTTTTAGGGCCGCTTTCCTTGGCGCTGCAAACGGGTTCGGAACATCAAAATCGGCGCAAGCTGCTGTACCAAGCGTTTCAACCGCGAGCTCTGGCGGGCTACATCGGCGGGATGGAAGATATCACTGGGCGCTACTTGGAAAGATGGACGCAGATGAGCGAGTTTGCGTGGTATCCCGAACTGAGAAATTATACTTTTGATGTTGCTAGTAAGTTGTTAGTTGGGATTGATGCTGGTTCGGAGACGGCGCTGGGACATTATTTTGAAACTTGGTGCGAGGGTTTATTTTCGATTGCTTTAGATGTGCCGTGGACTAAGTTTGGAAAGGCGAAAAAGTGCCGAAAGTTACTGTTATCAGAACTTGAAAAGATTATTCGCGATCGCCAACAAGATATGGGAGAAGGGAATGATGCTTTGAGTTTGCTGATTTCGGCTCGCGACGATGACGGAAACAATTTGAGTTTGGAGGAGTTGAAAGATCAAGTGCTGCTGCTGTTGTTTGCGGGACACGAGACTTTGACTTCGGCGATCGCCTCTTTTTGCCTTCTCCTAGCTCAAAACCCCGATGTGATGGCAAAAGTTCGCGCGGAACAACAGCAGTTTTCGGCAACTGAACCGCTAGACTTGGAACAGCTCAAACAAATGACTTATTTGGAGCAGGTGATGCGAGAAGTGCTGCGGTTGGTTCCGCCGGTGGGAGGCGGTTTTCGGCGGGTAATTCAGGCTTGCGAGTTCGGCGGCTACGAAATTCCCCAGGGTTGGAGCGTGCTTTACGAAATCAATCAGACGCATCAGGATAGCTCAGTTTATCCCGAACCCGATCGCTTTGACCCCGATCGATTTAGTTTGGAGCGATCGACAAATGCTAAACCTTTCAGTTACGTGCCCTTCGGCGGCGGTTTGCGGGAATGTTTGGGGAAAGAATTCGCGCGGTTAGAGATGAAACTGTTTGCGGCGAGGATGGTTCGAGAGTGCGAATGGGATTTGTTACCGGATCAAGATTTGAATTTAATCCGAGTACCGACTCCACACCCGCGTGACGGTTTGCGAGTGAAGTTCCGGCAAAAAATTGCAGGTTCGTAGTGAGGACTTCAGTCCGCATTCAGGTTCGTAGTGAGGACTTCAGTCCGCATTCAGGCTCGTAGTGAGGACTTTAGTCCGCATTCAGGTTCGTAGTGAGGGGAGCATCTCAGTTTTGCATTTATAGTGCGAGCGTCCCCGCTCGCGTATGCTACAAATCGCGAGCGGGGACGCTCGCACTATAATAAAAAAAATGCTTTTTGCAAAATTGAGATGCTCCCAAGCGTGATGACTTTAGTCCTCGGATAGATGCGGACTAAAGTCATCACGCTCCGGTGCATTTGGTTTTTGAAGAGGGCGAAGCATGACCGCAGATAAGTTATTAGTTATAATCTCATATTGACCGCGGTCATGCTTCGCCCCTACAAATATATTTGACAAACCCAGATGCACCTGCGATCGCCTACAATATTACAACTCCATCGGCCCCAAATACTTAGTCAAATAAGGCGAAAACACCTCATAAATCAGTGTCAGCGGCTTCCCGTGATGCCAAAACAAATAGTGTCGCCCCCAAAAAGGCCCCGACTCTTGAAAAGCCGACTCCAAGGCCACCGACTCACCGCAATAAATGCCTTGCACATCGCGATACAATTCAGTCCGCAGGCGCGCTAAACTTGCCCAAATTGGCAAAGATTTATTTTCCAAATATTCATCTACGTGACTCGCTTCCCACCAAGAAGTCGCGTAGGCGAGGCGCTGTCCCGAAGCAGTCCGCAGCCACACTTGGCGGCGCAGGCGCGGCCCGGGAACCGCGACAATTTGTGGCGGCGCGCCGTCTGCATCCTCACCCACTAAGGACATATCGATCACATCTACTTCTGTGGGTTCCCCTGTCAGCAGTTGCAGGTGACGGGTGGGGGAACCGTCGCCGAGGAGCAGTATTTGCCATGCCGGTGCTAGCTTGGTGTGGGGTAAACCCTTCTGTACTGCGTCTTCTGCTCCTTCCCACAGGGGGTTGAGAGCGTGCCAGGTTTGGCTGTTTTTTGGTGTAAATGTTGCAGTCAAGGGTCTTTACAAAACTTAATTTTTTGTTTATTATAACGCTTCTGCAATCTACAGTTTAAATCTGTTTAGAAACGGGTTCTCCGGCCCGTTCCACAATAAAATTGAGTTTTTGTGGAACAGGCATCTTGCCTGTTTTGAGAATGTTACGGGCTCTCCGGTCCGTTCCACAATAAAATTGAGTTTTTGTGGAACAGGCATCTTGCCTGTTTTTGAGAATGTTACAACATCTCAGTTAAATCCATTACCCAATCCGTTGCCGAACTTCTTTGCCCTATATGTTACGAATAACCGAAATAAAACTTCCCCTCGATCATCCTGAAGATGCGATCGCCAGCGCCCTTCTCAAAAAGCTGCAAATTCCCCCCGCAGAATTGCTCAGCTATACCATCTTCAAACGCAGCTACGACGCTCGCAAAAAAGCCGAAATTGTTCTTGTCTATATTGTGGATGTCGAGACAACACAGGAAAACGAACTTCTGCAACGCTTCAAAAAAGACCCTCATGTCATGGTGACGCCAGACACGAGTTATCGCTATGTAGCCCAAGCCCCCAGCAATTTGACGACAGTTCGGCCCATTGTGATCGGTACGGGGCCGTGCGGTATGTTTGCAGGGCTGATGCTGGCACAAATGGGGTTTCGCCCGATCCTTTTGGAACGTGGCAAAGCTGTGCGCGATCGCACGGCTGACACCTTTGGATTTTGGAAGAAAAAAACTGAATTCAACCCAGAATCTAACGCCCAGTTTGGCGAAGGCGGTGCGGGAACTTTTTCGGATGGGAAACTTTACAGCCAAGTTAAAGATCCTCAGCATTACGGGCGCAAGGTGCTGACAGAACTTGTAAATGCGGGCGCTTCACCGGAAATTTTATATATTAATAAGCCGCATATTGGTACGTTTAAATTGGTGGGAATTGTCCAAAGTATTCGCGCCCAAATTGAATCCTTAGGCGGTGAGATTCGGTTTCAAACTCGTGTGGAAGATATTCATATCGAAAATGGCAAAGTGCAGGGAATTACTACAGCCAGCGGAGAATATATTGCTAGTAATTATGTAGTTCTGGCGGTGGGACACAGCGCCCGCGATACTTTTGAGATGTTATTCTCGCGCGGTGTTTACATTGAGGCTAAGCCTTTTTCGATTGGTTTTCGGGTGGAACATCCCCAAAGTGCGATCGATCGCTGTCGTTTTGGCGATCGGGCGGGCCACAAGCTTTTAGGTGCCGCCGATTACAAACTGGTTCACCACTGTGCAAATGGTCGTTCTGTCTACAGTTTCTGTATGTGTCCCGGCGGTTTGGTAGTGGCGGCGGCGTCGGAACCGGGGCGACTTGTGACGAATGGGATGAGTCAATATTCTCGCAACGAACGCAATGCTAACAGCGGGATTGTGGTGGGTATCACGCCGGAAGATTATCCGGGTCATCCGTTGGCGGGAATTGAGTTTCAGCGTCGCCTAGAAGAACGGGCATTTGAGTTAGGAGGTGGCACTTACAACGCCCCTGGGCAGCTTGTGGGAGATTTTTTGGCGAATCGCCCTTCGATCGCCCTAGGCGCTGTGCAGCCTTCTTATACGCCCGGAGTTGTGATGACTGATTTGAGCGAAAGTTTGCCGGATTTTGCGATCGCAGCCATCCGCGAAGCACTTCCGGCTTTTGACAAACAAATTAAAGGATTTGCGATGGATGATGCGGTTTTGACTGGAGTGGAAACGCGGACTTCTTCACCAATTCGGATCAAGCGCAAAGACGATTATCAGAGTTTGAATACTGAAGGGCTTTATCCTGCGGGGGAAGGTGCGGGATATGCGGGTGGAATTCTGTCGGCGGGGATTGATGGGATTAAGGTAGCGGAGGCGGTTGCTTTGAGTATATTGCAATCTTCAAATCACAAAGTTTGAGGTAGGATTAACTAAGATTTTGCACAATGTCAATTAGCCTTTTATGAACAGGCAAGATGCCTGTTCCAAAAAGATTAAATTTCTTGTGGAACAGGCATCTTCCCTGTTGCTGTTGATGTAACATCTCAGATCAACCAACTGCAAATTCGGTGTATTGTCGGACATGAGGTGCATGATAGGCTAGCACAATTTCCTGGGATGGGACGCCTCGTGCTATTAATTGATTGGCGATCGCCTCTTCAGTTCCGTCATGCTGTACCCAAATTTTCCCATCTTTAATGTCTACATGAATTATGCAGCCATAAATTCGAGTGTTACTATCTTTCCAACCCACATGAACCAGTTGATAGCGATCGCTGACTAAATCGAAAATTGTCTCGCTGGAAACTGGATCGTGAGGCGATCGCCTCTGAGATCGTTCAGTTAGCAATTCCTGAATATATTGACGATACAAACTTACTTTATCCATTCAGAAATCTCCTGTTTTTCGGTGTCGTAAACTAAAAGTGGAATTTGATTGCGTTCAATTACCGTTTGAATAAATGAGTATTTGAAAAATTTTCTGTGAATACCTAATGGAATTGCCAGGTAAAGAGTTCTCTCTGGATCGTCAAATTCTAATGCAATCCGATAGTTGATAAATTGTCCCACTGCGGTATGAAACTCTGAAATCGTCGATGGTGCCAAAAACGTTTTGATTTCAATCGCAATTTTTTCATTATCCTTTGTAGCTGCTAATAACTGTTCTGCACCCAGATCGATATAAAAATCAACAAATCCGAGATCGATATGATAAGGGTCATCGGTAATTGTCCAACCCTGATTTTCGAGGGCAGTTTTGACGAGTTCGTGAAACTTATCTTTAGCTGGCATATTTAAACAGTAGCTAATTGCGATCGAATTTGAGTATCCGTATATTCCGGTGTCCAACCGACCGTGGTGGTAAAATAGCGCACAGCTTTAACTTTCCGGGCTGCTGTCAAATAAAACCAGTGTTCCGTATTCGCTGGTACGTTGATAAATTCTTCGGGCTGTACAGTCACTTCTACTTGACTACCGTCGGGACGCACAAAACCGAAAATTCCTTCTCCTGCTACAATGTAGCGGACTTCATCGTCAGCGTGAATGTGACACTTGTCGAATTTGGAGAGCAGAGTGTCGAGGCTTGGAATGTCTGGGTGTAGTACAATTAAGTCGCGGGATTGATAGCCTGCGCTTTCCTTGAGTTGCTGAAAGTAGCCGTCGAGGGCTTGTAGCACTTGCTCTTTTTGATTGTCGTCGATCGCATCGAGAGCCAGCAATTCCCGAATTTCTGGGTTGTCACCCACCGGCCAACTATTGAGTTGAATGTTCAAAGGAGCAAGTTCGCGGGTAATATCGCTCAGTTGAGTATAGGTTCTACCGTTTTCGAGTCGCAGGATAGCCATTTTTGCACGTTCCTATTTTTGATTAACAGACACAGCGAAAGACGCTTGTCGATCGCGTCTGTAGCAGAAAAACCATTTTAACTTAATTTGAATAGGCTCTCCGGCCTGTTCCACAAGAGTTCAATATTTGTCACAATAGGATGGATAAGTCAGCCGCCAGCTAGCAGTCGCAGCGATCGGCAACACTGAGATATTTTAGATGTAACTTTTGCAACAACTATGCCTACTTATACAGGAATTTCTAGCGAAGCTTTTCAGCATCCCCTCGATCGCCAGGCCGAGGCCGCATTACGCAGCGTACCTGGATTTGACTTAATTGCCAGCAAATTTGTAGAGTTTGTCTACGAACGACCGCAGTTCGTTTACCTAATGGGAAATAGCATACAAGTCGGCCCGCGCCAATATGCCAGCATTTATCATATATTTCGGGAGTGCGTGCAGGATTTAGATATTTTTCCAGAACCGGGTTTGTTTGTGTCTCAGAATCCCGCTGTTAACAGCTATGCCCTCGGGAAAAATCAACCCTATATAGTTTTAAACACAGGTCTTTTAGATTTGCTGGATGAGTCAGAAATCAAAGTAGTCCTGGCTCACGAGTTGGGACACATCAAATGCGGTCATCCAACTTTAAATCAAATGGCGATGTGGGCGATGAGCATCGCATCAACAATTGGCGAGATGACTTTTGGGCTGGGAAACATTGTCGGTAGTGGTTTAATTTTTGCTTTTTATGAGTGGCGGCGGAAGGCTGAATTATCGGCAGATAGAGCAGCTTTGTTGGTGACGGATGATTTGAACAATGTGATGAAGACGATGATGAAACTTGCGGGAGTTAGCAGTAAATATGCAGATCAATGCAGTTTGCAAGAATTTATCCGCCAGTCTGACAACTATCAAGAACTCGATCGCGACAATCTCAACCAAGTGTATAAATTTTTACTTTACAACGGTGGCCAAGGCGTGATGCTGAGTCACCCTTTCCCGGTGGAAAGGCTGCGGTATTTGCGAGATTGGGCGGCTTCCGAGGAATACCGGCAAATTAAGCTGGGTAACTACAAGCGGGCTGTAGCTGAGGGTGCGGTTGATGTGAAGTCCCAAACATCTAACAGCGAGACGGAGGCTTTGCGCCGTCAGATTGAGGAGTTGCAGCGGGAGATCGATCGACAAAAATCTAAGCAAAAATAAGTTGAGGATGTGCCGCAAGTACCTTGCGGCTGTCATTAGCGCCTTCAACCACTGTTTGCGTAAGTCTTTGAAAATTTACCGGATTTGGGGGAGGGAGGAAAGTAAAAGGAAGACAGGCTGCGGATCTCCCATCCCGCTACCTCGGAATTATATTAGAGTGCGATCGTCCCCAAAAGCCATAGCCTGCATTTGCAACTTCCCTCCAATCTACAAACTGTCCTCTTTTTTCTGAAATCTGTTTCTCAGAAGGTGTAGTTTAAATCTAGATAAGCTTATAACTCAATCGGGGCAAGAAAAAAATGATTATTGATAAAGCAATGAATACTCACAAACCAACTTCTAATTTTTTCGGGAATATCGGAAAAATTGCGATCGCCCTCAGCGTGCTAGTCGCCGGAATGGCCTTTACAAATCCTCCGAGAGATAAATACCTAACTTATGCTTCCGGCGTGCTCGAAACCGAGTTTAAAAACACCGTGCGTAATGATTCCCGCGTACCCAAAGCTTTGAGTGGCGTTGCAGAGACTTTCCTGACTTCCCAGCGCGGCTCGATCGAACACTTGCTCGACAATACAACGGAACGTCAGAACTTTGGCGTTGTCAGCATTTACACAACTCAACTAGGTAAAAAAAGCTATCAAACGGTTGGAGCTTTTGGCAATTTCGTTACCCTCCCACCTAGTTCGGCAAATGCTGAAAAGTAATGTCAAATTAAGTTAAATTATAGAAACCGGGCTTGCGATCGAACCCGGTTTTTACTTACTAGAAATAATTGGTTTAAGGCCGGAACCTTTGTAGGGAGAAATTAAAATTAGACTATTAGACCTATTGCAAAAAACAATCTATTCTATAATTAATAGTTAGCATTTTATTATGCTAGTTTTAGCAGCAGGTACGTAGTTGCGCTTCAGCGCTCTTTCCGAGATCCAAAAAGAGCGCTTTCATCGCAACTACGTACCTAAATTTAATAGACATCTTGCCAAAAAGATATCTGCGATCATTAAAGATTTATAGCAATCCTAAATGATTGATGAAGATTGGTAGCGGTAGTGGATGGTGCGTGCCTACCACCTATCTATCGGGGCAACCTGGATCTTTAAGAGCAACTACAAAAAATATCCAAATGATGGGAAGACTACTATATTATAAAAATATTAAGTTTTATTAAACACGAAAAGTTCTCGTCCCACTTACTATTAAAATAAATAAGATAAATTTTTATGTTTGACAAATAAGCAGATGGCTATGCAATTAAGTAAGGGTGAGAGATTTAATCTCTCTCAAGAAGCACCGGATTTAAAAAAAATGGCGATCGCCCTCGGTTGGCAGGTAACGGAGGCAGGACAAAGCTATGACATTGATGTCTCTGCATTTATGCTAGGTTCGGACGGCAAATTACCTGACGATAATTTTTTTATCTTTTACAATAATCTGCAATCCTCTGACGGTTCGGTACTGCAATCGATTCCTGAAAACAACCCAGCTAAAGAAAATAAGACTATTTACGGCATTATCTTAGAAAAAGTTAATCCTGAAATTGTGGAAATAACTTTTGTTGTGACTATTCACGAAGCAGATAAAATCAATGCAAGTTTTAGGAATATCAGAAATAGTTTCATCAAAATTGTCAATTTGGATACCGGAATCGAACTTGTCCGGTATGAATTAACAGAGAGTTTTACACTAGAAACGGCTCTAGAATTTGGTCGTTTGTATAGAAAGAATGGAGAGTGGAGATTTCAGGCGGTAGGAGCAGGATATCAAGCTGGATTAAAGAGTTTTGTTGACAAGTATTGTAGGTGAAATAGCAATAACATTACTGCAAAGCAGCGATGAAAAAATATCGCCGACAGATTCTGATAGCAGCACAAAAACTCGCCGCCGGAGAAGAAGTAAAAGGTAAATTTTAGTCGGATTCGTTAATAGATGACAAAATGTGCTGGTAAGCTTCGATGGTTTTTCGGGCGATCGCCTCCCAGTTATAATATTTTTTAGCATAAGCTTGCCCGTTAAAGCCCCTGCGCTGCCTTTCCTGTGGTGCGAGGAGGGCTGATTCGATCGCACGGGCGATCGCCCCTACCTCCAGAGGCACCACCCACCCAGCCTCCGCTTGCTGAATGTCATCCCAGATATAAACGCGATCGGAAATAACCACAGGTACACCCGCAGCCATCGCTTCTGCTACGGCAATACCAAAGTTTTCGTAATAAGAAGGCAACACAAATAAGTCAGCTTTTCTCAACATCTCAGCTTTTGAATCACCGCTAACAAAACCCGTTATTGTAGTAAATCTTTCTAAAATTGATTTTTTTATTTTGACTTTAATTTTGGCTTCGTAATCGGCATCTTGGGGATTAGAACCTGCTAAAATAAAGTTAAATTTTAGACCATCTTCTAAAATACTTTCCAGTGCCGGAATTAGCAATTCTAATCCTTTTTTAGGTTCGATTCGCGACATAAATAAGATGATTGGTATTTCCGAATCAGGCAATATTTCAGGGTAAGCATCTGCCGTCACCCCCAATGGAATTATCAAATCTTTTGGAACAGACATCTTGCCTGTGCTATCTAATAGTAAACAATCTTGTGGCACAGGCATCTTGCCTGTGCTATCCAAACCAAACCTTTCTGAAATTTTAGCTTCTTGTTTGCTAGTAAAATGAATTGCTGCCGCACCTGCTAAATTAGGTCGTTCTAAAAGTGTAGCATAAACCTGTTTTAAAAGCTTTTTCTTCTGCAAATCTGCGGGGTCAAGCATACCGCAGGGCCGGATAATATACGGTAACTTGTGCCCTCTGGCAATTGTCGCAGCGAAAGAAGTTACTGGCGAGAACAAAGCGTGAATGTGAGCGAGGTCAAATTGCCGCGCATTTTGATTTAACCACTGCAATAAACTCAGAGAAAACTTATATCTGCGAAACGGAGAACAGCGGAAATAAATAATCTCATAGCCGTTTTGTTTGATTGGTAGATTTAACGGCACATCTAAAGGATCTTGACCGATATCTCCGTTAGAATCTGTAGTTATAATTGTGACATCAATACCTTGGGAAGCGAGGGCGGCAGAAAGCCCCAATACCATTTGACTTGGGCCACCGTAGACGAGGGAAATTGAGGGGATAATTTGAAGGATTCGCATGATTAGCCCTTGGTCTTAATTGCGGTAGCTGGTTGTGTTATTATATAAAAAATTGCAAGATTTGCACTTTATACTAATTTAGGCGATCGGAGGCAAGTTATGCTGATTGGATTCAGCGTCGGCAACTACAAATCTTTTAAAGAAACTGTCACACTCAGCATGGTAGCTTCGTCAATTACGGAGGACGATCGAGAGCTTGACGAAAATAATGTATTTGAAATCAATCATAGATTAAAATTGCTAAAAAGTGCTGCTATTTATGGAGCAAATGCCAGCGGCAAAAGCAATCTTGTTGCTGCTGTTAACTTTATGAAGTGGTTTGTCCTCAACTCATCCAAAGAAACGCAAGTTTCAGAGGCGATCGATATTGAAGCATTCAGGCTAAGCACAGAGACAGAAAAAGAGCCATCATTCTTTGAAATAGTTTTCTTGCTAGAAGGCAAAAATTTTAGATATGGTTTTGAGATTAATTCTGAACAGGTTGTTGCTGAGTGGTTGTTTCAAAGTGATGAAGATTCAGAAACAATGCTTTTTGAACGGGATTTTGACAGCTTTATATTAGATGATTTCCCGGAAGGGCAAGGTATTAGCGATAAAACTAGAAACAATGCTTTATTTCTTTCTGTTGTCGCACAATTTAATGGTAAACTTTCTGGCAAAATCCTGCTGTGGTTCAGTAAAACTTTGCAATTGATATCAGGCTTGCAAGATAGGCAATACCGCAAGGAAACTTTAGAGTCTTTTGAGAACGATCGCCACAGGCATGATATTATTGAATTCATTAAAAAATTAGACTTGGGTATTGCTGATATCCAAATCACAAATCAACCTGTATTTATTATTTCCAATAATACAGCATTATATGGTAATTCCTACGGTAGTTTATATCCTATTTCTGAAAGCAAACCAGCCGTGAAAACAGTTCATCGGAAATATGATGCTGACGGTAAGCAGACTGCTATAGAAATATTCGATATTGAAAAGCATGAGTCTGAGGGAACAAACAAATTGTTTGCATTAGCAGGGCTGCTTCTCGATACTTTGAGGACAGGAAAGATTTTATTCATAGATGAACTTGATGCCCGACTACATCCGTTGATTACTCGTGAATTAATCTGCTTATTCAATTCTAACGAGACTAATCCCCACAACGCACAGCTTATATTCACGACACATGACACAAATCTGCTTAGCAGCAAGACTTTTCGCCGAGATCAAATATGGTTTACCGAGAAAGACAATAAGGGCGCTACTGATTTGTACTCTTTAGTAGAGTATAAAGTAGGAAAAAATGCCTCATTTGAACACGATTACATCATCGGAAAGTATGGTGCTATCCCTTTTGTTGGTAATTTCAAAGAACTTCTAGGTGAACTCTATGCCTAAAAAAAGTTCGTCCAGAAGAACTATTGATTACTCTAAAAGAAAAGTTAAAAATAGAAGATGGTTTTTAATCGTGTGCGAAGGTGAAAAAACAGAACCCAACTATTTTAGAAGTTTCGCGGTAGACACAAAGGTAATCAAGCTTGATATCAAGGGAGAAGGGAAAAACACGAGGAGTTTAGTAGAAAAAGCTATTGAGTTAAAAAATGACTCAGAATACGACGAAAGCGATCGATTTTGGTGTGTCTTCGATCGCGATATTAACGGTAAAAATTCTAACGACGCGCAAAATTTTAATGCAGCTATGACTCTTGCAAAAAATAACGGCATTAAAGTAGCGTACTCCAATGATGCTTTTGAACTTTGGTATTTACTACACTTCCATTTTTATAATACTGGAATTTCTCGCAAGGATTATCAAAATATGTTGACGAAGTTGCTCGGATACGAGTATCAGAAAAACAGTGAAACGATTTATGAGGAACTGAAAAACAAACAACAGGATGCGATTAAACACGCAAAACGGCTTTTAATGGAATACGATCGCCCTAATCCTGAAAGTGATAATCCTTCAACAACAGTGCATCTGCTAGTGGAAGAACTTAATAGTTTTATTCCTAAGAGTTGATGAATTTTGACACGATATACCTTAAATATACTTGGTATTAGCACAATTTGACTTCTTCCCATGAGTCTGTGTATCCCATACGCGAGATAAAATTTATCTGATCGGGCTAACCCAATGGTGTTGTGATACGATCGAGCAAGATTAATCATGCAGAATACCAAAAATGACTGTTCATTTTTAAGTAACTTTAGGAGTTGAATCAAAAATGGCTAAACAATCTCTCTCATTTATGCCGATCGCAATTTCGATGTTAGCCGCCATTAGTTATCCGACAACCAATGCAGCCGCTACCGCCGAAGTATCGCCATTACAGCCAACAGCATCAGCCATAACCGTCGCACAGAAGCCCACTCCCAGCGACACGAATAAAAAGCTTCCTGACGTGCCGGCAAAGCTACAAGTGCCTGCTGGTAATGCTTTAATCTCCGAAGTGTCAGCCAAAGGCGTGCAAATTTACGTGTGTCAACCCAAAACTGGCGATCGCACTCAATTTGAATGGACATTAAAAGCACCGGAAGCTGATTTATTTAATGCAAGTGGCGCATTAGTTGGCAAACATTACGGTGGCCCAACTTGGGAGTATACTAAAGACAAGAGTAAAGTCGTTGGCGAAGTAAAAGAACGTGTAGATTCGCCCGATCGCACTACCATTCCTTGGGTGCTACTAAGTGCCAAAAGCAATGAAGGTAACGGTTTATTTAGCAAAGTTACCTATATCCAGCGCGTCAATACTAAAGGTGGCAAAGCCCCAGCTACCGGATGCGATTCTTCAAAACAAAATAGCACTACCCGCGTGGATTACACAGCAGATTACTACTTCTTTGCTGCCAATAAGTAATACGCTTGTTAAAAGGTTTTGCGGCAAAAGAAGCGTTTGGTTTATTTGCACGAATCCTTGAATAACCCAGGTGCGTCGCTATGAGATTGTTGATATGTAGTTAGGAATTTTTCATGGCGACACACCCTACGACTTCTATCTTCTGCTACAAAAGTTGTTTGTAAAAGTCCAATAACTGCTCAGCTAAGGCTTGATTTGTATAACTTGTCATAACTTTATGATAACCCCGATCGCCCAAATCAACAGCAAAATCCCGCGCTTCCATCAATTGCTGCAAACAATCGCGCAAAATCCCTGCATTTCCCTCTGGGAAGACTAACCCCGCATCGCCGATAACGTGGGGAATTTCGCCGCAATCGGAACCGATAACCGGGATTTTACAAGCCATCGCTTCAATTAAAACATGACCGAATTGTTCTTTCCAGCCCACGGTAGTCAAAGTTTTGAATTTATAGCTGGTTTGCGAGGGCAATACCAAACAGTTCATTAAGTTAATGTAAGGTGGAATTTCTTCATGGGAAACGCTTTCTACCCAGATTATTCGATCGCTGATGCCCCATTCTCTACATTTTTCTTCCAAGTGCGATCGCAATTTTCCTTGTCCTACTAACAACCACTTCCAAGAAAGTTGTTTCAATCCTGCTAATGCTTCAGCTAAAGTTAGCAGTCCTTTTTCTTCGACAAATCGCCCTACAAATCCTACCACAAAATCTGTTGGTTTAATGCCAAATTTTCTAGATAACTCAATATCTTTAGCAGCAGGCACAAACAATTTTTCATCTACTCCAAGTTGGGGCATTACTGCCATTGCACCTGTGTAGCCCCGCTGGTGCAAAATTTTAGAGCCATCTAAATTGCCGGCAATAATTCCGTCGGTATTCTGAAGATTGCAATTTTCTAATAGGGAAATAGGCCATTTCAATTCATAGGATAGATTCCACCAGGTAAATAATATATTTTTGGCTTGGAGTTTGAGTAATTTATTGAGTATAATTAATTGGCTGTAGGCTAGGGATTTTGAACCTTGTTCGACTTGGATAATCTGCGGTTTGAATTTCTGTAAAAGTCTAATTATATCTGTACCAAATGTTAGCAAGCCTTGATTGTTTTGACTAAAATTGGAGATGGGAACTATTTTAAATGAGTCTTCTTGATAAAATTCGGTTTCGATGATTTTATTTTGTACGCCTCCGGGTTTCCAGCGTCGCGGCACTACAATTGTTACTTCAATCTCGGGTTCTAGGTTGGCTAATATTTTGAATTTTTCCCGATTTATGTCAACTATATAGGTGTGGCTGGCAACGAGGATTCTCATTTATTGGGAATGGGGAATGGGGCATTGGGAATGGGGCATTGGGAATGGGGCATTGGGCATCGGGCATCGGGCATTGCGAATTAATTCATAAATTATTTAGGGTTGATTTTGTCTTGATTTGTGTAAATTTGTCCGTCATTCCAGAGCGATTTGATGAGTGTTATGAGGGCACTGATAAAACCGAGGATATAAAAAGCAAATCTAGTGATAATTTTTAGGGGCGATCGGCTTTTATGACAAGGTGGATGCCCCAAAACGTGGCAGTCAAAGAGTTTGGCAAAAAATCGCAGGCATTGAAAGACGGTTAAATTTTTCAATCCCATCAGGAAGTGGTTGTGATAAAATGTGGTTTGATATTCGATCGATCGCGTGCTGACATCGTGACATCCGCCGCTTTCTTCCCCCAAGTGAACTAAACAAGCACTGGGATCGTACCAAATTTTCATGCCAGTCGATCGCAATCTCAAACAAAAATCCGACTCCTCCCGCACCGCACTCCCTACAAACCGCTCGTCAAACGTCAAACCCCACTCGGCAAAAACCTGACGGCGAAACGACATATTGCAGCCTCTAGCCGAGAGTACCTGCTGCGGTTTGACTGTATGCACCAAATCGATAAAATACCAAGCAATGCCCGGATCCATGGCTTCTGGGGGCAAAAAGTCGATCGCCAAATCGCCTCCAGAATTACCCAGTTTCATTCTGTCAAAAACCCTGCCCGCCACACATCCCACATCCGGTTTTGCTAAATAATTATCAGCATGAGCGGCTAAAAAACCATCCGGCAATTGTACATCATCATCAATAAATAAAATAATCTCTCCCACAGCGCGCCGCACAGCATAATTTCGAGCTCCCGGTAAACTCGCCCAATCTACCGGAAACCACCGAATTTTCCCCGCAGTTGCCAATTCCTCTAAATAAACTTGAGTTTCCGATTCGTGAGTGCGAGTTTGATCGATTACCAGCACTTCAAAATTCGGGTAATTTTGCCGAATCGCGTCAGCCAATGTCTCTCGCAGGGGTTGCTCGCGGTTGTAGGTAGGTATCACAACAGAAATCATCATTCGCAGTTGCCACTTTAATTATTTCTCTAAACGCCAAAGCCACACATCGCCCGGTGGGTAAATTGGTGTAATTTTATATTTTTGCACTTGTTCTAATTCAAATCGCAATAGCTCGGTGCTTCTGTAGAGAAATACATCGCTAAAACCATCAGGAATTTTAACTTGCTCGGGTTTCACTGCTAGCAAAAGCTCTACTTGCGGCTTCAGCAAATAGCTGACAGACAGTATTTTTCCGGTGAGGTTGTTGCCTCCGTGACAAATCACTAAAGGTTTTTGGGCTTGATTGACAATCGCCGCTACTGCGGGATTGTATTTAGTGCTAGAAGGATACTTGTTCCACCAAAGTTGTGACTGTGAGCTGACGGCACAAGAAACTATTTCACTCGATATTATGGCTATTAAACCGAGCTGCCAGAGTTTTTGTTGTCGGGGATTGTGGGCGGTGGCAATTTTAGCGGTAAACAGGTAGGCAACAGCTAGCTGGATTCCTAAAATATAGGGAACTAGATAGCGATCGGCAACGCCTCCCACTGCTATCAATACTATCGCTGTAATTCCGATCGCTGTCAAGACAAACAGCCAAACTCGTCTGGGAGTTGAGTAGCAAAGCAAGTAGATTGAATGTGCGATCGCTAATATTAATATAACTGCTACAATCAGTCTGATTGAATCAGTAGTATTGCTCGAACCTAATTTGATGATTCCACCCGCCCAATGGGTGTCAATAAAAGTTCTACAGGTGATAATAATCAAAGGTTTAAGTGAAGATAGGGCCGAAAGAGAAAGATGGGGCAAACCTACTGTTGCAGCGATTCTGGGCGAGTTATCAACTAATACGAAAATCCAAGGAGCGAAAATGAGTGTTGCTGCCGCTGAAGCTAGTAAATAAGCAATTAATGTTTGGCGAACACGCCAATTTTCAGTTATAATTACGTAGATACCGTGGGCTAATATTACTATAAAAAATAATAAACTACAATACAGTCCTACAGTTAGGGCGATCGCATAAATCAACCAAACGCCTTTGCTCAATTTCGATGTAGATTTAAATGTAGATTTAAATGTAGATTTAAATGTGGCGGTAGATTTTTGTAGGGCGATCCTCTTCGTTGGCGCAGCCCCCGTAGGGGCGGGCTTCGCTAACGCCCGCAGCAGAATGGCATTCGACAGCAAGACGAGGACAGCAAACATCATGTACGGCCTTGCCTCTTGCGCGTACAAGACGTGAAAAGGCGACACAGCCATGATTGTCACAGCCATCCATCCCGCACGTGCAGAGCGAAATAATTCCCAGCACAGCCAATAAACGCTCGGAAAAATCAACAAACTCATCCAAGCTGAAAGACTTCTGACAGTTGCCACTTCCGGGCCGAACCACTGCACCCAAAATCGGGCTAAAATAAAATATAGCGGCGGTAGTTGAGGTTCTTCTGTAGCTAAACCTTTAACTGTATCCAACCAACTTTTTTCGGGATTTATCTGCTGGTATTTCCGCTGCAAATCTTGAACGCTAATTGTTTTTCCTTGAAAATCTTGCTGTACCATTTCCGTCCAGGTGTAGCCAGAAATTCGCAGCGAGGTGATAGATTCGTCGAAGGAGTAGACTTTGCGATCGAGGTTTGTAAATCTAAAAAATATCCCCGTTATTAATATGACGACAATTAAAATTTTTAACCAAGTTTGGTGTAACCGCCCATTTTTAATTGATTTGCTGTTCATAAAATCAGAAATGGGGAATTGAAGAAAGAAGAATTTAGTTGTTTAGTCTATAAGTAATAAGGATGAGGGAATAAGCATGAGAAAGTGGTTTCAATATCCCCTATATTTTACTAGAGGATTCTTGCCATTGGTGTCAACTCAATCTCAAGCTTAGTCTTAGCCTAATGTCGATCGCCGAGAGCTAGATCCCCCCTCACCCTCCGTAGGTACGTTGTTGGGCTTTAGCCCTCTTTAGGCGTATATCTAAAGAGGGCTAAAGCCCAACAACGTACCTAGAGAGATACACAGGATTTCAGACTCAAGTTGACACTTCCCTCTTCCTTCTTCCTTCTTCCAACTGTCAACTGTCAACTGTCAACTGTCAACTGTTAGATAGCGATGTGTTGCTGAACGGCTAAGACTAAATTTTCAGTCCAGAAGTTAGCTAAGTCGGCGCTGGCAGCTTCTACCATAACTCTGATTAGCGGTTCAGTGCCAGAAGCGCGAACCAAAATCCGTCCCTGTTCTCCCATTGCGGTTTTAGCGCGATCGATCGCCTTTTGCATGGGTTCGCACTCGTGCCATCTTAAGCGTTTTTCGCGATCGTCCACCCGTACATTTACCAACAACTGCGGATATGTTTGGAAACTGTCACTTACCAATTGTGACAAAGATTCCCCGGACTCACGCACCAGCGAAGCTATATGCAAAGCTGTCAACAAACCATCGCCACTAATACCGAAATGCGGACAAAGAATGTGCCCCGACTGTTCGCCGCCCAACATCGCACCCGTGCGCTGCATTTCAGCGTGAACGTGCTGATCTCCGACGTTTGTTCTAGTTAGTTTGCCCCCCAATTCTTCCCAAGCTCGCTCGAAGCCCAGGTTAGCCATTACAGTAGAAATAATTAAATTATCCGGTAACTGTTCGGAGGCGCGCAATTGCTGGCCCCACAGATAAAGAATGTAATCGCCGTCAATCGATCGCCCTTTGTTGTCAACACCCAAAACTCGATCGGCATCACCGTCAAAAGCAAATCCCAAATCAGCCTGGTGTTCCAAAACCGCCGCTTGCAAACTGTCGAGATGAGTAGAACCGCAGTTAACATTAATGCGAGATCCATCAGGAGAATTGTGCAAACAGATCACATCCGCCCCCATTTGCTCAAACACCGCCGGCGCCAAACCAGCAGCAGCCCCCCAAGCCAAATCCAAAACCACCCGCATTCCCCGCAAATTCATCTGTTGCAGCGAATCTGAGAGAGAATCAGCATAATCTTTAATCAACTCCGGGCGGTGGTAGTGATGCCCCAAAGCCAAGCTAGCAACCGCAACCTTAGCCCCTCGGATTCCCGCTTCGATTTGTTCCTGCAAATGCTGAGACAGCTTTGACCCGTTGGGGCCGAAAAACTTAATCCCATTGTCTTCTGGGGGATTGTGGCTAGCCGAAATCATCACTCCGCCCACAGACTGCGAAATGCTTGCCAGATAAGCAACGCAGGGAGTGGGACACAAGCCCAAATTCCACACTTCCAAACCGGCGGCTGTCAAACCAGCCGACAGTGACATTGCCAGCATATCGCTGGAATTTCTGCTGTCTTGTCCCAAAATCACAGGGCCCTGGTTGGGGGCATTTTGGCGTAGAACTTGCCCAGCCCAGAATCCAACTTGCAGCGCTAGGGGTGCAGTCAGCAATTCTCCAACTTTCCCGCGAATTCCGTCGGTGCCGAAAAGTTTTGTATTTGGTAGGGAGAGGGTATTTCCCAGCAAAATCGTATCGCGTTTGACTGGTTGTACCGAGTTAGTAGCCGAAAACTCGCTGCCGCGATGGCGCGAAGGTGTCTGAACCATATTCACTCCTTTAGGAATATTCACACTCACACTTTGCAGTTCATGTTACAACTGAAAGATCTTTTTTTCAGCGTAAAGTTAATTTATTTCGAGGATTTCTCAGGAAACTTGCTTTGACAAGCTACGGAGCAAGTTTAACTTCTTCAGAAAAATTTGTATGGTATCTAAGGGAAAAACTTTTATGGGGCGCGCCAAGAGGATCGTGGCGATCGCTCTTGGGGACGCTTCCACACGGATTTGAGACGAGACCCCACGGATAAATTCGGGGGAAGAGAGGATTTTCGATTTTCGATTTGGGATTGATTCCACGGATAAATCACGTGGCGGGTACCACCTGTGAAATTCGCTTGTCAGCAACTGCGGGTATAGAAGGTTAATGCTGTGTTGCCATATACTTTTTGGCGGCAAATTTCTAGGCCGGGTATCGGTTGGGTCGATCGCTCCGGGCTGTGTTCGATCGCGATTTCGCCATCAGGTGCTAGCATTTCTTGGCTGGCGATCGCGTTCAACACAGGTTCGTACAAGTCGCTGGCGTAGGGCGGATCGAAATAAATGCGATCGAATTGCTGTGGTGATAGTGAGGCTAATTTGGCGATCGCATTTCCCCGCAGAATTTGGAACGTTTGCGAAGAGTCTGCTACTTGCTCCCAATTTTCGCGGATAATCGCACAAGCATTTGCCGACTGTTCGATGCCGGTGACACTCAAAGCCCCGCGACACAAGGCTTCTGCACCCATCGAACCGCTGCCGGTACAGATATCGAGCCATTTGCAATCTGCGATCGACCCTTGCCAAATATTAAATAAAGCCTCTCTCACTCGCGCCAGAGTCGGGCGAGTTGCCAGTCCCGGCAGAGTTTTTATTTGGCGGTTTCCGTAGATTCTGATACTCATAAGAAGAAGGAAGAAGGAAGAAGGAAGAAGGAAGAAGGAAGAAGGAAGAAGGAATAAAGTATTTGTAGGGTGCGTAGCCATTAAAACTCCCTAAATTCAATGAACAATCTCATAGCGACGCACCTTACACTTCGGGCTAGTGGAAACAAACTACCAACTCGGTTAGTACCACTAATTTTTATAAATTATATTATAATTTGACCAAAAATGGAATTTGGAGCCGACAAAGCAGCTCCATTCTTTTGGAAAAATCGTATCATTTAAAACCCAGACTTAACAGTATTTTCTGCTTGATTAGATTCAGGTACTGGTGTCTGGGCTTGTTTGACACATAATACAGCATTGCTGACTACCAGTGATACTAACACCACTTTAACAGGAAACGAAACAGGAGGAGTATTCATAAATTTATAATTGGTAATTAGTAATTAGTAATTGGGAATTGGGAATTGGTAATTGGGAATTAGTAATTAGTAATTGGTAATTGGGAATTGGTAATTGGTAATTGGTAATTGGTAATTGGGAATTGGGAATTGGGAATTGGGAATTGGGATGGGAATTGGGAATTGGGAATTGGGAATTGGGAATTGGGAATTGGGAATTGGGAATTGGGAATTGGGAATTGGGAATTGGGAATTGGGAATTGGGAATTAGTAATTAGTAATTGGTAATTGGTAATTGATTCCGAAGTTTGGGCAACCACCGGGGATTGCCCTAGGGAATAACAACTATCAAAAGTTGTTGATAATCATCGGTTGGGTTTGTCGCGCCGGAGGAGATGCCGGTACAGGAGCAGGATAAGGTTGTGGATAAACCGGATAACCTGGTTGCGGATATCCAGGTGCAGGTGGATATGTTGGTTGTTGATAAATTGGCTGTTGATTGGGTTGTCCGGGATATTGAGGTACAACATTAGGTTGTCCGGGATATTGAGGTGCAGCATTTCCGGGAAAACTTTCAGGAGAACCAGCAGTTCCTTGGGGAAATTGCTGTTGATTTTCTGGGAGATTTTGAGGATAAGATGGAATTCCCAAGATGCCTTCAACAGCGCGGCGGAGAATTGGTCTCAGGGGAATTGCTAAACTCATTTCGGCGCTTGAGCCGATCGCCATTACAGACAGCGTTCCGACAATAGCTAGTTTTCCGAATCCTTTTTGCAGTTGGTGTTGAAAAATCATGGTTTGTCTTCCTTGTCAAGTGATTTTAGATTTTGGATTTTAGATTTTAGATTGAATTCATAGATGAGTATGGGTATTCAACTAAAATCTAAAAGTTAAAGCGTTGGTGAATAGATAGATGCAGCCGAGAACTAAGGCATGGGGCGAGAATTGGGTGCGTTGCCGTATTGATTCCGGTTTTTTTGTTTGTGGTTGTTTGTGGCTGCTTGCTTAACTGTTGATACTTTCCCACAAGCCAAAAGCAAGGGCTACGGAAGAATCGGGAGTTAAGCAAGGAGTTAAGAATCTCGATAAATACCGAAACTTAGGATTTATTTCATCGCACCCAAAACGAGACATCGCGGCGGCCGTTAACAGAAGTTCCAAACTGGGTAACGTTGACATTGTTGCAGTTGAATTCCCCGAACAAACCGCGATTTCCTTGGTTGCTACCTCGAACGGCGATTGTCCCGTTACCGTTAACTCTTTCAACTACTCCAATGTGTCCGTGAGTGCGATCGGCACCGGGGAATGAAGACTGCATAACAACGACTGCACCGGGTTGAGGCCCAACTTGACGGAAGCCGTTACGTTGCAACACTGAACCGTAATCTTTGGCACTCCAAACATAGGGAGGACGCAGTTGAAAACGATTGTTTGCGTAGTGTACGCACTGGCAAAATTGCGCGGCTGCGGCTGGTTTGATATTGGATAAACTCGCAGTTACGACTGTGCTGGCGGCGGCGAAAGCAGTTAACAAAGCTAGGGAGATTTTGGAGGAAGAAGTAAATAATTTCATGGTTGATTCCTTGTTTGTTTGCCGTTGTTTGCTTAACTGTTGATACTTTCGCAGAATCGCAAAAAAACCGAAACGCCAGAAGCGGGACTTAAACAAGGAGTTAAGGAAGAGTCAGAAATATTTTTGTCAAGCCTTTGCTCGGAAAGGGTTTCAGGCGTTATAAAATTTAAGAGGCGCAGTTTGTTAACTCCGGCTTCTGGCGAGTCGATCGCAAATTCCGATTAATTCCGGCGTACACCCCATCTCTCGCGAGGTTTTCCCTCGCCAACCGCCGTCTCAAGCGGAGTGCGCGTGCTAACAGAGAGCCCGATTTAAAATCTAAAATCTAAAATCTAAAATCTAAAATCCAAATGAATGTACCCAAAGCAAGGCGCGATCGCGGCAGAATACTTACAGACAAAGGATGGAAGAAAATCTGGGACGCGATTTATCTCAAATTTACCGATCGCCCCAGCTTGCAAACCATCTCTGAACAAACCGATCCTGGACTTAATCGAAATTCTCCGTCTTTCGTCTCGACGGATACGGTGTCTAATATATTGAACCGGCGAGCCCCCGCTGACACAGCCAAAATGGAGAGTTTGTTTGCAGCTTTTGGACTGCGACTCGAATCTGACGATCGCACTTCCGGGGATATTTCCGGTAATCTCGCGCCCGCGCCCACTCCTCAAACCCCGCAAAATTGCAGCGAATTGCCGGATATTTCGGGGTTTTTCGGTCGCCGCGAAGAACTGGGTTTCTTGAAAAACTGGATTTCGGGCGATCGCTGTCGGTTAGTTGCGATCTTCGGGATGGGCGGAATTGGTAAAACTGCACTTTGCGCGCAATTAGCCAAGCAAATTCAAAACGAGTTTGATTTTGTCATCTGGCGGAGTTTGTCGAATCAGCCGAGTTGTCAAGATTTGGCGATCGGCTTAATTCAATTTATCTGCGACTGTCAGGGCAAAAAATTGCCAGAAAACCTCAGTGACGGCATTTCCGTTCTGATTGAATATTTGCAAGCGCACCGCTGTTTAATCGTGCTTGACGGCGTGGAAACGATCTTAGATACGGGCGGTTTTGCTGGCAAATATCGATCGGGCTACGAAGATTACGAAAGGCTGTTCAGACAAATAGGAGAATCCAACCATCAAAGCTGTTTATTGCTTACCAGTTCAGAAAAATCTAGAGACATAGCTATGTTGGAAGGTCAAACTCGTCCCGTTCGATCTTATAAACTCACAGGTTTAGACAATATGGCAGCGCGAGAAATTCTGACAGAAAGAGGCTTAATTCAAGAAAAACAATGGGACGAATTAATTGACTGTTATGCCGCTCATCCTTTAGCCCTGAGGATTGTTTCAGCAATGATTTTAGAGTTATTTAATGGTAAAAGTTCAGAGTTTATCAGAGAAAATACCGTATTTTTAGGTCAAATTAACCATATTTTATCGCAGCAATTTCAGCGACTTTCGGTATTAGAAAAAGATGTAATCAAGCAGTTGGCTACGGCGGGAGCACCAATGGATCTAGCTCAATTGCGCGGCGGACTTTCTGAACCGGTTAAAACATCGAATTTGATGGAAGCGCTGGAATCTCTGGGATGGCGATCGCTAATTGAGAAAATCACAGTCAGCGGCAATGTCGCTTTCACGTTACAGCCGGTGGTGAGGAAATATGCGATCGAGCGATAGGTATTAGCTGGTACGATATGCTGCGAGATCGTAATTTTAGGATTGGGATAGCGATCGCAAATCATTAAGGATTGCTATACACCTTTTGAAAAAAAAGCAGGTACGTAGTTGCGCTTAAGCGCTCTTTCGGCAAATATTAAAATTAATTGAGGTATGAGGTATGTAGTTGCGCTTCAGCGCTCTTCCGGCAAATATTAAAATTAATTGAGGTATGAGGTATGTAGTT
>NZ_JAEQCX010000053.1:0-39764 GCF_020738035.1 Microcoleus sp. PH2017_28_MFU_U_A | reverse complement strand
GCTTCAGCGCTCTTTCCTAGATCTCAGCAAAGAGTGCTCCCATCCCAACAACATACCAAAATTATCGATCGAAGATTGGCTCGTGCTTGGGCCAAGGTATGTAGTTGCGCTTCAGCGCTCTTTCATAAGATCTAAGCAAAGAGGGCTCGCATCCCAACAACGTACCTAATTTGTGTAATGACTGCTGATTTTTGGGACGGGTTCTGGGGATCTTCCCAGCTATTTTTGCAATTTTGTATAGGCTTGTTGCAACCAGACACTCAATCAGCAACCGGGTTTCTCGGGCTTGGGCGCAAATCTTGGAAAAATGCCGGTGCCCTATTGGTGTTGGTTTATTGTAAAAAATTGTAAACTGTAACGAGTGCTTTCTGCATCTAATATTTTTTCGAGGAGTCCCATGAAGCAACTTTTGATAGCTGAGCGCTTTTGCCTGATTGCCCACGTCTTGTCAATGGCCTTTGGATTGGCAGGGTTGCTGCTGATTTTACCCCATCCCGAATTCGTGATGAATTTATCGCCCGCCGGACAAACTTTGTTCCAATGGGGGATGGCTGGGGGTGGAGTAGTTTATATCATTTTTGGCGCAGCAGCGGTTGCTCTCTATGCCTATCGGACGTTGGGGCTGGGTGCAACTCTGACATTTTTGCTGCCTTCTGTGTTTTTATCTTTGAGTAGCGAGTTGTTGGGAACGAGTACGGGTTTTCCCTTCGGCCATTACCACTATTTAAGCGGGTTGGGCTACAAAATTGCAGGGCTGGTGCCGTTTACAATTCCCATGTCGTGGTTTTATCTAGGACTGGTTTCATATATAATTGCTCGCGCTGGGCTGGCTGGTGGTAAAGGCGAATTGAATTGGGTGCGCCAAATAGGCGCGATCGCCCTTGGCGCTCTATTATTGACAGCTTGGGATTTTGTACTAGATCCGGCGATGAGTCAAACTTCTGTACCTTTTTGGGAGTTTGAGGAACTTGGCGCTTTCTTTGGGATGCCTTACCGCAATTTGGCGGGCTGGATGGGTACCGGGGCGCTGTTTATGTCTGTAGCAGCTTTCTTTTGGAGAAAAACTTCGATAAAATTAGAGCGATCGGAATTGAGTTTGCCTTTAATTGTTTATTTGGTAAACTTTGCTTTCGGAGCGATTATCACTGTCACTTCCTTGGATTCTCGGTTCTGGTTCCCGACATCGCTAGCTGTGCTTCTGGGTGTAGTTCCGGCGATCGTATTAAGCTCGATCGCTAAACCCGCAGCAGATGACATAACAGAAGCAATTCCGTCTTTGGAATCTGCTCTCAAAGCTGAAATTCCATCTCAGCGCGTAGGCGCTTTGCGGAAGTAAGCGGCTGATGAGGAATCATATCGTTTCCGGTCGATTGACTGCAATAATATTCGTTCGTAGTGCGGACTTTAGTCCGCACTCAGGCTGCGGACTTAAGTCCGCACTACGAACCGTTTTTGTTATGGTAATTGAGCGGACACGAGCTCACTGCTGATTTGGCAAAAATTCACAGGAAATTTTGAGCTAATTTAAAAACCCGGTTTTAACAAGAAACCGGGTTTTTCAGCAATTATATTTTCATGCCAAATTCCTGTAATATGTTTGAGGTCATATCGTGTCCGAGCGTCGATTAACCGCAATAATATTCGTTCGTAGTGCGGACTAAAGTCCGCACTCAGGCTGCGGACTTAAGTCCGCACTACGAACCGTTAATATGTTTGAGGTCATAGCGTGTCCGATCGTCGATTAACCGCAATAATATTCGTTCGTAGTGCGGACTTTAGTCCGCTCCGATCTTGAGGACTAAAGTCCGCACTACGAACCGTTTTTGTTGTGGTAAGCGACAGGACATGATATCAAAAGTTGATTAAATTTTTCAAATTGACACCAGCCGTAATTCCAAATTATTCAATTGAAAATCTAAAATCTAAAATCTAAAATCCTATGATCGATCCTAACCACCTGACAATCATCATCCCTGCCGCACTTTTGCTGTTGCAATTACCCGCTACCGCCCTTTTAATGTCGCGGTTAATTAAAGGCCCCTCGCGCATCCCGCCCCTGGAACCAGATTCCCCGACGCTGGACTTGTTGGGTGCTTGTACTGCGGTGGTGCCGACTTTGAACGAAGCAGAAAGAATTGCACCTTGTTTGGAAGGATTGAGTCACCAAAGTTACGAGCTCCGAGAGGTGGTAGTTGTTGACAGCTATTCGGTAGATGGAACAGGGGATTTAGTCAAAGCTGCCGCCGAAAAAGACCCCCGGTTTCGCTTAATTAACGACGATCCGTTACCGCCTGGTTGGGTGGGGCGTCCGTGGGCGCTGAATTGGGGTTTTTTGGCAACTTCCGAGAAGTGCGAGTGGATTTTGGGGATAGATGCGGATACTCAGCCGCATCCGGGTTTGATCGCAAGTTTGCTCAAAACTGCTGCTGCTGGAAATTACGATTTGATTTCGCTGTCGCCGCAGTTCATCCTCAAGTATCCGGGCGAGTTGTGGCTGCAACCTGCGCTGTTAATGACTTTGGTGTATCGCTTCGGCCCCACGGGAACCGGCGGGGATGTGCCGGAACGGGTGATGGCAAACGGTCAGTGTTTCCTCTGTAAGCGCGAGGTTTTGGTGGCTTTAGGGGGCTATGAAGTCGCAAAAGGTTCTTTTTGCGATGATGTGACTCTGGCTCGCTATGCTGCGGCTCAGGGCTTTAAGGTGGGCTTTTTGGATGGGGCGAAAGTCTTGAAGGTGCGGATGTATGAGGGGGCGATCGAGACTTGGAATGAATGGGGTCGATCGCTCGATTTGAAAGATGCTGCTTCTGGCGGTCAAATTTGGGGCGATTTGTGGCTGTTGTTGGCGGTTCAAGGTTTGCCGGTGCCGATCGTCCTTTGGTATTTGCTATCGGGTTCCCTACCTGCGATCGCTGTATCTGGGCAGTTTGGGCTGTGGGGATTGAATGTATTTTTGGTTGCGGTGCGATCGGCTTTGTGTTTCGCGATCGCTCCGAGTTACGATCGCACCCAAGCTTCTGGTAAATGGCTATTTTGGCTGTCACCTTTAGCCGATCCGTTAGCGTTTGTGCGGATTCTAATTTCTGCGTTTAATCAGCCGACTCAGTGGCGCGGCCGCAAGTATAGTTAGCTTATGAGAGGCGGATCGCGATTGGAATGGGCGATCGAATTTACATTTGTGCGATCGGCTGATTTGATATTACACTCGCGACTCAGTTTCAATTATAATAGTATGTATCGATATGCTGCCAATCTGGCGATCGAAAAGTATTTGTTCTAGACTGAGGGTCGGAGCTATGATCGACTGTCTCAATTTGGCTCGCTACTTCATTATCAGAGCTTATGAAGATGGTATAGAAGCTGACATGACTAATATGAAGATTCAGAAGCTTTTATACTACGCACAGAGCTTGCATTTGGCACTCTATGATGAGGCCTTCTTTGGAGAAGAAATCCAAGCATGGCGCTACGGCCCTGTTTGTCCTCCTGCTTATAGGTTTTACAGTGAGTTTGAAGCTAGCCAGCTACCTATTCCTAACAAAGAATCCTTATTGCAGCTTACCTCTGATAAGCAAGAGCTTTTAGAAGAAATTTGGGGATATTTCGGTGGTTATCATGCTTATGGATTAAGCAATATGACTCACGGTGAATTTCCTTGGAAAAAAGCTCGTAAAGGTCTACTTCCTGAAGCAAGTTCAACGGAGCCAATTCTTCTCGAAGACATGAAAGCATTAGGTTATCAGAAGCTCGATTTGATAGAGCGCAAGCACCCCGCATACGAACTAGCAATGTCTGAAGTTTTGAAGGATACCTTTGATTCCGAATCATCAAATCGTATTGAAAAAGGAGAAGTCCATGAGTGGCTCAACTCCCTTCTCGATTGAAGCTTCCGACAATTTCAACCGTTCCTTTAAAAAACTTGCAAAAATTCACGGAGCTAGCTTTGTTGAAATAATTTCAAAAGTTTTGGAAGAATTAATTGATTACCAATATCCAAACAATTCCCGTAATGAGCCTTTACCGGGAAAAATTAAGTTGCCAGAAGAATGGACATTTCACAAGATAGATTTTAGGATTGCTAAAGGAGCTTCGGGACAGATTAGACTAATGTACTTAGTTAACGCAACTACTTGTATTATTAAACTCGTTTGGATTTACAGTCACGAGCAGTTTTCAAAACGTCCTGCTGATGCGGATTTAAAGAGTGTACTTAGAGAAATTTTAGAATTTTAAATCAACAAACTGAACAAGACTTCGGAGAGTTTAATTGCCGCTCCAAAGATAGCTTTAAACCCGGTTTCTACGAGTTTTGCGTTGACGATAAATCTACAAAGAAACCGGGTTTTTGAGGTCAGGAATGCCCACCGATTGCGATCGGGGCGCACTGCATTCTCCCTTTTTCAAGCCTTCAGCAAAGCTTTAGATGCCGATTCCCCAGCGATTCGGAGTTGCCTCCTCAATTGCAGATTCAGCAGCACCAACACAGTCCACTGGCAGAGTATCGAGACACAAATGTCATATATTGACTGGTCTCTCAAGGCAGATGAAGATCCAAAGATGGGAAATACTAAAGACAGCCAAATGAAAGGAGCTTTTGCTGGGTAGAGGGAAAGCACAGACAAAATAATTGGTGGTAAAAGGATAGCCCCTCCGACTGTACAAGTCGCCCAAACTGCTTGATTTCGGATTTTTGCGAACATGAATAGCTGAGTGAGGCCGGCGTAAATCAGGATAAGATTGATAAACGCAATCATCGCAGGAAAAGCGGTGTGATTCACCAGCAGCCAAGGTGTTAAAATCATTGTCGAACTGAGGAGATTGATTGCTATTGCAATTGGTGCTGGACTTTTTTCGCTCCAAATTAAATCGAGTATTGGGTATTTGCGCCACAACTTCTGACTACTCGGAACGATTTGTTTCCGATACCTCGCCCAATCATACAAAGCTTGTCTTTCCGAGGTTAAAGCCGCAATCAAAGCTAAAAAAACCATCAAATTTGGGATCGACAAACAGACGATTTCATCAAGGGAGTATTTATTTGATTGGAGTGCAAATCCTAAAATTATTGACTGATAGGAAATCACCAGCAAATAACTTTGTCGCTTGCTCAAAACAGTTGCGGTGGGGTTGGGAAAGCGACGCTGCCATCCCTGGTATATCCAATAGGTTGCCACTGCACAAATCAATAAAGATAAGGCGGTAGAAGACACAAGATTTTTGCCAATCTGCAAATGGAACCATTCCAGACTATCGAACTCCTCAGTTAACCAGTTAAGGTTAGAATGGGATGACTCATTAACTTGATAAGCTACCTGTTTCAAGACAGCAGCCGGAGAGAAAAATGCTAACAAGTCCGCAGCATTGCCGACTGATGGTGCCTTAAAAGCTGTGCTAATAAAACCCAAAACCGCAGCACTAGCCAGCCAAGGCTGAAACCCTCCCAACCAACTGGTTGTTAAACCAAATAGCATTGCACCGCTGTAAAATAAAGCACAGCTAGCTACCATTGCTATGTCGAAACATAAAATATGATGCAGAGGTATTTGAGCTGCTAATCCGCTGTACAGGTGCAGCGGTACAGCAAGAATTGCTGCCAGATACAGTAAAATTGGGACGCCGAGAATTTTACCCAGAAAAATTGTGTTGGCAGATTGGGGGCTGAGGCGAATAAAGTTGAGTGTACCTCGACGTTCCTCTTTGTCTAAGTCGCTCACAAGCATATAAGTGCCGGCTACTAAAAGTGCGATCGCACTAAATATGCTCAGGTAAACGAATATTTCTAGCCACCAAGAGGGCCAGTTAATGATGAAATTTCCTGCCGCATCTTGGATACACTTGATTGAATCACCTTTGGTATTGCCATCAAATCCAGTGCAGAATCTGTGATGAATGGGGTACTTGTAATCGCTGGGAAGAGGCGCAACGGGTATCTGGCTCCTCGACGACAAAAACAGCACCAGTTGACTGCTGAGGGAAAGGACGCTGGCGATCGCAATATTGCCCATTTTCAGCCGGCCTTTAAGTTCTCGAAATAACTGGGAATTCCAGTTACCGATTGTGTCTAGCAAGTTGAGAGTCATAGATAATTGTTTTGAGTTGTGAGTGAACAATTGGAAATCGGGTGATTTATTTAATAGTCTTGAACTGGGTGCATCTGGCGCAAGGCAAATATGTTTGTAGGGGCGAAGCATGACCGCAGTCAATATGGGATTATAACTAATAACTTATATGCGGTCATGCTTCGCCCTCTTCAAAACCCAGATGCACCCATTGAACGCATTTAGACCACAGAAACCGGGTTTTTTTGTGAGTCTCGTGGCTCCGATGAAAGATTTTGGTAAAAACCAGGTTTTTGACCGCCCGTGCGTCCAAGGCTATTTAAGATGCTTGTTTGTGTCCCATTTTCAGAAAGATAGTTTCTAAGTCTTCTTGAGTGCAGTGAAATTCTGTGAGGGGAATATTGGCATTGACGAGCGATCGCAATAAATTCGCTGCATCTTCCCGGCTTCCTGAAAAATGAACGCACACCTGCTGAGTTTCCGGCACTATTTCCCAACTTTCAACCCAAGGAAAGTTCTTGAGTTCGGATGTCAACCCTTCTAAATTGCCCAAAGTTGACAGGAAAATTTGCTGTTTCCCGAGGCGTTTGTAAAGTTCTTGTAAAGGGGCGCTTTCCACAAGATAGCCCAATTCCATAATCCCTACCCAGGTGCAAAGTTCGGCTAAATCGCTGAGAACGTGGGATGATATGACTACGGTCATGCCGGCTTGTTGCAAGGATTTGATGATTTCGCGAAATTGCGATCGCGCGATCGGATCTAAACCCGAAACTGGTTCGTCTAACAGCAACAACAGCGGTTCGTGAATAATCGTGCGCCCCAAACTCAGGCGCTGCTTCATTCCCCGCGACAGAGTGGAAATTAAGCTGTTGCGCTTGTTGGTTAATTGCACGAGTTCTAAAACTGCATAGATGCGCTCTCTGCGCCGGGGTTGTCGCAGGTTGTAGAGTCTGGCAAAGTAATCTAAATAATCGCAAACAGTCAAATCGTCGTAAAGCGGAAAATCGTCGGGAAGAAAACCGATGCGCTGTTTGAGAGTGGGATTAGATCGATCGCGCAACAAGCGTTTGCCGTTGATGTAAATCTCCCCTGTAGTAGGTTCTTCAGCGGAGGCCAACATTCGCAGCAAGGTAGTTTTGCCCGCACCGTTGGGGCCGATGAGGCCACAGATTTCCCCGGCGCCGACTTGCAAGTCGATGTCATTGACGGCAATATGGCGATCGAATTGTTTGGTAAGTCCGCGAGTGTCTATTGCTAATTCTTTTGCCATAGTTAAAAGGCGAGTGAAATTGGCTGCGGTTTGTCTCTAGAAAAGGAAGTTTAAGCTTGTATCTAGCTTAGCCTTTTGATACAGCAGTTGTCAGGGGGATTGCGGAAAATTAACTGTTAAATTTTAAAAAGATTACGATTTATGTTTAAAAATAAGCTCGCTCAGTATTTAAACTAAATCTCAAAAATAATCCAACTTTTGTGGCCTGGGGACGCGAGTCAGTCCAAAATGTAAAAACTAAAACAGCTTATTATTATACCAGCCAAAGATTGCTAACGCGATTCCATAATTTAGGTTGGTTAGCGAAATCACAGACAGTAATTTTAGACGATCTATAGACTTGTAAGTAAGGTGCGTCAGACTTAGGCTGCGTGCGAAATAATTAGATTGTGGGCTTGACGCACCCTACAATATATGTGTTCGTTGTGTAAGTCATCAACTACAAAACTGCCATAACAATTAAGGCTACCAAGCAGCTTAACTGCATCCCTAAGCTTAATACCCTAAACATAGGATTGAGACCGGCGATGTGAATCATTGAATGCAGCAGCCGAAATACGATGTAGGCAACAATCAGCGAATCTACGGCTATTCCAGAGACGCCCCTAACTGTTAGCAGAAAAAAAACTCCCAAATACAAAGGCAGGTTTTCTATCAAGTTAGATTGTACTCTAAATAGTCGCCACAGCAAGCTTTCATCGTTTTGTGTACCAAAATCTTTGGGAGATCCGCCCGCAGATAGATGCCGAATCCTGACTGCTATGAGGGCGATGACAATTGCGATCGTCCACAAAATGAAAATTACCAAACCCCAAAGAGGGAAAGTCATATTTGTCGGTTGAATTTGGATCATCTTTCTACCGGGCGAAACTGCTGCTAATACTTTAGAAAAGTTACCACTCAGGAATCTAGGAGAAAATTGCAGAATTTTAGTAAAAAATTGCCTTCGCCTTGCACTTATTGCAGCAACAGCAGGATCTCGTCACACCAAGCTAGCCAGCCTGTTTCGTAGTGAATCCCGCGCAGTAAAGTCATGTACTGAAATTTTAGGCTGTTTGACAACTTTTGGGGATTTGTAAATTCCTGAGTCTTAATTTGTTGATAAATCATTAATCGCTGCTGATGTTGCTGGCGGTGCACTTCGAGTTTTGCCACGATTATCTGAGGAGACACCAGATACCCAGCATAGAGTTTGACGAGTAACTCATCTTTGATTGGTGCCATCTCCTCCGACTCAGCAATCCATTGACACAACTGCTGTTTACCCAATCCCGTCACGGTATAGATACGTTTGTCGGGTCGATTTTCCTGCTGTACGGATTCGGCTTGCAGCCACTGCTTTTCTTCGAGGCGGCTCAATTCTCGGTAAATCTGCTGGAAGCTGGCACTCCAAAAAAAACCAACCGATCCTTCCACAGAGGGATTGAAGCGCTTGGCTAGGTCGTAACCACTGCTGGGAGCGCTTACTAAGACTGACAGAATGGCATAGCTAAGAGACATAGGCTAGGGGTTGACATACTCACTAAGTTGAATATATCATAAATTGTATATTCAATTTAGTGAATAGTCGTGAGATTGAATATGTAACTTCCAGGTAGTAAGATTTTCAAGGAGTTTGAAGATGGCAAATGCAAACAGATATTCGATTTACCAGATCGATTTGCCCGATCGCGCGGAAGCAGTGGTGTTTGTCAACGGCTTTGTGGCACGCGATCGCGCGGGGTTTTTCTGGATGTGGAAAAATCTAGTGTCGATCGGCACTTCGACTGGTAAAGCTGAAGGCTGCGTGCAAGTGAAAGCAGGAATTTGTGGGCCAAAGGAAGTGATTATGGTGAGTTACTGGCGTTCAGAAGCCGATCTGAAACAGTTTTTCCGAGGTGAAGCCCATCGGCGGATGATGCAGTTTGTGTTGAAAAATCCTGATAGCCTCTGTTTGTATAACGAGACATACACACCTTCGCAAAGTGGGAAATACAGCCACGAACCGCAAGGGATGGCAACGCTTTATCCTAGTTTTGCAAAATGAGCAATAACGTGCCAAGTAGCTTGATGTTCGGGCAGCATCCCAATTTGGTAAAAAGCATTTTTTACGCAGTGCGAGCGTCTCGCTCGCGTGCTTTATAAAGCACGCGAGCTCCCGACAGCACTACAAATGCAAAACTGAGATGCTCCCGCTGAGGTAACAGAAAATCTGATGTCAGTTCTCGGCTAAAATCAATTAGCTCGATCTGCTTTTGCTGTGGTATTCTCATCTTTCGCTAAAAAAAAGTAAATCTAAAATCTACCAGAAAGAATTGGTTGAAAGCCGGAACCATTTGAGGGAGAAATTAAAAAGACGATTCATTACTCCAATTCTCTGACTTAAGGGTAGAGGTAGCTCTCAAACTGTCAACTGTCAACTGTCAACTGTCAACTGTTGAAAATCTACAATCGACTGAGGGCCGCACCATTCGATCGAGCAAATGTTCGATCGCACTTGGGAGATTCTCGCAAAAACCAGTGTGTACCGGTTTTCTTGAGGAATTACCGTAATCGCGATCGCAAGTGCGATCGACTCGTCATTCGTCTGGGCGATCGAATCATAATCTTCTGGATTCACAAGATTTGACATGATTTTTAAATCACCTAAAGTAACCAAAGAGAGATAGAAATCGATTTTGGAAAATGAGCCGATTCTACTAAGAAGCCGGAATTCTTATCCATCCTAACAACTCCTTTGGGAATACAATCAGTAAATTCCCACTTTAACGAAGTTTCCCAAGCTGTTTCAAAGCACTTACTACCGCCTCCGCACGAGTTTGTACTCCCAGCTTTGAGTAGATATGTTCTAAATACTTTCTGACTGTACCAATGCTCAGACTCAGTGTTGCCGCAATTTCTGGATTAGTCTTACCTTGCGTCACCTCAAACAATACTTCTGTTTCCCGCTTGGTTAATCCTAGGAATTCCAAAGATACGGATGATAGAGTTAAAAACTCCTCTTCTTCAAGCAACAATAGATATCTTTCCAGCGGTTGCTCAGTCAGAAAGCGTACAATTAATTGTTTTCCTGCTTGTTCTAATTTCAGCGGTAAATGAGGTGCAGGGATTTCATCACTTGGTGTTACCAGCGACAACTGATATTTAACCCATCTCTGCAAATTGTCTGGCAAACATTTTGTTGAAAAATGTGAGTCTTGAAAATACTGTTTCAGCCAATGCAAAGCTCGTTCGCTCATGAATTGAACTTGCCCATCTCCGTTGAGAGAAATAATTCCTAATGCCTCCAGAGTATGACGCTGTTCTACCCACTCCTGTTCTATTTGGGTAAACTGATTCATGTTTTGCTGGGCTTGTACCAGATGAGGGTGCAGTAAATTGAATAAATAGCGATCGCGCTCAGTAAAAATCCGATCTCCCAAAAGTGTAATCGCAATAATATCATCTTGTCCAGAGTAGAGCTTGCTCGCAGATTTAGCAGCCAAAGCAAGAGGTAGTGAAACTGCGATCAGATCCTTGATTCCTCTAGGCTGCATCACCTTTCCATACAATCCTTCCAGACGGTGCAGTTGCTGCTCGTTTAAGAAGTCTGAAACCTTATGCGCTCGATTGTCACGAGTTCGGAGATAATTACCGACTAGAGGGTTTTCGTAAAAATGCTGGTGAGCAACTTTCTCAAAATTCACTGTATCAAGGCGATCGAACCCAGGGGCGGGTTTATAGTCGAGGGAGGTAGTCTTGCTATTCTCGAAGGAGAGGGTGGTGTAGGTGTAATCTACTGCGGAAATAACCTTCGAGACGATCGCCAGCAGATGAGATGAGAAATCCTCAACGCTACAAGTTTTGTATAGTTCCTGTAGGCATCCTGAAAAAATTTGAAAATCATGCTGAGTTAAGTGTTGCATTGTCCCTGATAAAATAGTCGCTAATCATTCGGACTCGATATAGAGTAAGACGAGTTGCGAGGAGAAATAGATGCTTTTGTATCTTTTTTGTAACAATTGACTACGGCAAATGACGGGTTGAATCTAGATTTGAGATATGACAAGCTTTAAAAACAGTTGACAGTTGACCTGGGACAGTTGACAGTTGACCTGGGACAGTTGACAGTTGACCTGGGACAGTTGACAGTTGATTAACATAACAAAAACGGTTTGTAGTGCGGACTTCAGTCCGCAGCTTGAGAGCGGACACTCCCGACGCACGCGCGATCGAATCTTATAGCGGTTAAATGACACTACGAATGTAACAACAAGTCCTAAGTTCAAGTTGGAATAGTTGAAATAGTTAAAATGTCACTAACCCCTGCCTTAAGGCATGGGGCTTGAAAGAGGGAGATTCACCAACTTCTTAATTTGAGACTAAAATAGTGTCTAGACGCCAACCGCATCGTTGGGACAAAAAACTGAACAGCCTGGGCGTGGTAGCTCGAAATACGTCAAGAATGCCTCCCTAGTTTTTAACCTCTATAGCTGTCAGTGTCGAAGGGAAATATATACTCGCAAGAGACTTACCGTAAATGTTTGTACCAGTTCTAGATAGTGAAAACAGACCGCTAATGCCTACTACGCCAAGTCGTGCGCGGCGTTGGATTAAGGCGGGCATCGCCACCCCATTTTGGAAAAAAGGAGTGTTTTGCGTTCGACTCAATGTAGAACCATCAAACACGCACCGCCAACCAATAGCAGTTGGTATTGACCCAGGTTCAAAGCGAGAAGCTTTTACAGTCAAATCCAAAGCTCATGCCTACCTCAACGTGCAAACCCACGCCGTCGATTGGGTGAAAGACCATATTGAGACACGGCGAAATATGCGACGCGCCAGACGTTTTCGCAAGACGCCATGCCGCCAAAACCGAGCAAACCGACTGGTCAACAAACATCGCCTGCCCCCATCGACTAAGGCGAGGTGGCAGTGGAAATTAAGAATAGCTAAATGGCTAACCTTGATGTTTCCGGTATCAACTTTCGTCGTCGAAGATATCAAAGCCCGAAAGAGGAAAAACGCACGCAAGTGGAACGTGTCGTTTAGCCCTCTGGAAGTAGGCAAACGCTGGTTTTATCGGGAACTTACTCGTATTGCACACCTTGAAATCAAAACGGGTAACGATACCTACAATCTGCGTCAAAGTCTGGGACTCAAGAAATCAAAGCAGAAATTGTCAAACAAATTTGAGGCTCACTGCGTTGATTCTTGGGTGCTTGCTAATTGGTATGTTGGAGGACATTTTGAACCCGATAACACAGTGTTGATAGAAGTGATGCCTCTGGAGTTTCACAGAAGACAGCTACATCGATTGCAACACGCTCCCGGTCATATTCGTTCTAGATATGGCGGTACGATTAGCGCAGGGTTTAAACGCGGCTCAATCGTCAAACATCCCAAGTATGGGTTTTGCTATGTCGGTGGCTGGCAAGCGTCACCAACGAAAAAAGACCCAAACCGGAAAACAATTAGTTTGCACAGTTTAGGGACTGGCAAGCGGTTGTGCCAAAATGCGTTGCCGGGAGATTGTAAGTTTTTGTCCCCGAACTCGTGGCGCATTGCCAATTAATTGTAAAGCCGTCCTATAAGGACGGGGTTTCACACCGATTTTTCTGATGACTAAACTGCCGCAAAAGCGCAAGCGCCGAGGCGTGATTCTTTCAGATTGGGGTTTGCAGCGTCTACAGAATACCCAGGAACAATTAGCCATTGCTGAAAATGGCGGTTCTGCTTACACATTAGAGCGATTAAGCAATTTGACAGGGCTCAGTGCTCGATCGATCGGACGGCTGCGAAGTGGCAAAGCAGCAGTCGATCGCCAAACCCTAGAAGAGTTATTTCGCGCCTTTAACCTGACTATAACCGAGCAAGACTACATCCAGCCAGAACCAACAACCGCAGAACGCCAGCCTGTAAAGTCGATCGCCCAAAATTGGGGAGAAGCCATAGATGTTTCCCGCTTTTACGGGCGTACCGCAGAACTTACCACCCTCACCCAATGGATTTTACAAGATAATTGTCGGTTGGTGTGTATTTTTGGGATTGGTGGCATCGGGAAAACCGCTTTATCTGTCAAATTAGCAGAACAGCTACAAAACCAATTTAGCTACGTCATTTGGCGAAGCCTCCGCAATGCCCCGCCGCCGGAAATTTTCTTAGCAGAATTAGTCTCATTTCTCTCAGGACAACAGGATACAAAAGCAGAAATTAGCAGCTTGATTCAGTGTCTGCGGAATCATCGCTGTCTGATCGTTATAGACAATACCGAAAGCCTGTCACAACCAGGGGATCAGAGTGGACAATATCGTCCCGGCTATGAAGCTTACGGAGAAATGTTGCGCGCGGTGGCCGAAACTCGCCATCAAAGCTGTTTGGTGTTAACCACCAGGGAAAAATGCCCTCAATTTGCTCAATCGGAAGCGGGCGACTTAGCAGTACAAAGCTTGTCCTTGGGCGGTTGTCCAGAAGCCTCCGAAGCATTGATTGAGGCGACGGAATTAACTGGATCGGACAGTCAAAAACAGGATTTGTGCGATCGCTATCGATGCAATCCCCTAGCCTTAAAAATCGTTGCCACCACCATTCGAGATTTGTTCAGCGGCAATATTGCTCTTTTCCTAGAACAAAACGTTACTGTATTTGGCGATGTTGCAGATTTAATTCAACAACAATGCAATCGTCTTTCAATCTTAGAGAATCAAGTAATGTGCTGGTTGGCGATCGATCGCGAATGGGTTTTCTTTGCCGAACTTCGAGAAGATTTGAATGCTGGCATATCCCAAACGCAGTTGATGGAAGCCCTGCAAAATTTGAAATGGCGATCGTTGATTGAAACTAACGCAGGTCAGTTTACATTACAACCTGTGGTGATGGAATATGTCACGCAGACACTGATCGATCGCATTTGTGACGAAATTGCCGATCGCTCATCGCCGACTCCATTGTCAAATTCTTCCCTATTGCAAACCCATGCCTTAATCAAAGCACAGGACAAAGACTACATTCGCGACAGCCAAAATCGCATGATTTTAAAGCCACTGAGCGATCGGTTGCTGAGTCAATTGGGTTCTCAAAAAGACATCGCATATCAACTAAAACAAATTCTATATCGCCTGCAAACCGAGTGTCCGAATCAGGCTGGATACACTGGTGGCAATATTATCAATCTATTACGCCACCTTCAGATTGACCTAACTGACTACGACTTTTCCTATCTCAGCATTTGGCAAGCCGATCTTCAGGATGTGAACCTGCATCGAGTCAATTTCACCCATTCTGACCTATCAAAATCGCGGTTTACCCAACCGTTAGGCAGTATTTTAAGGGTTGCATTTAGCCCCGACAGTCAACTGCTAGCAACTGGAGATAGCAATAATCTGGTGTCCCTATGGCAAGTTTCTAACGGACAATCCAGAGCCATATTTAGATCGCATCACGGTTGGGTTTGGGCGCTGGCTTGGAGTCTCTTTCCCTTGCCTCTTAACGGGGGAAACGAAGCAGGGTATGTCCTCGCCAGCGGCGGTGCCGATCGAACTATCAGACTGTGGAGTATTGAATCAGAAAGTTGTTTGGCAATCTTGCAAGGACATCAGACTACCATCAGAACCCTAGCATGGCAGCCGCACGGACACATCCTTGCTAGCGGGGACGATCGCCAGATTCGACTGTGGGATACTCGTACCAAAGAATGTTGCCAGATTTTGCAGGGCCACAGTAATTGGGTGATGTTTGTTGCTTGGAGTCCCGACGGTCAAATCCTCGCCAGTGCTTCCTTAGATGGAACGGTTCGAGTCTGGGATATACAGAATGGTGAGTGCCTGAAAATCTTATCCGAACATACTAATGGAATTTGGTCAATTGCTTGGAGTCCCAACGGAGAACTTCTCGCCACAGGGAGTCAAGATCGAACCGTGAAGATTTGGGATGCCGACAGCGGTAAATGTCTCAAAACCTTGCAAAGAGACGATCGGGCAGTATTTTCAGTCGCCTGGAGTCCCGATAGCAGAATGCTCGCCAGCGCTAGCGGAGACCAGAATATCGCGATCTGGGATATAGAAAGCAGTCAATGCTTGCAAACCTTACAGGGAGACAGCAATTCGATTTGGAACGTGACTGTAGCTTGGAGCCCAGACGGGAAAACGATCGCCAGTGGTTCCCACGATCAAACCGTGCGACTGTGGGAGGTCGATCGCAGTCGATCGAATCAGTGCCGAAATTTCAAAACATTGCAGGGATACAGCAATTCTATGTTTGCGGCGGTTTGGAGTCCCGATGGTACGATCCTTGCCAGCAGCAGTGGCGATCGTCTGGTTCGGTTGTGGAATCCTCGCACAGGTCAATGTTTGAAAACATTAAAGGGTCACACCAATTGGATTTGGGGTTTAGCCTGGAGTCCCGATGGCACTACCCTTGCTAGCGGATCCGATGACTGCACGGTTCGACTCTGGGATGCCAGCAGCGGCCAATGTTTGGCAACCCTCGAAGGACACGCAGCCTGGGTTTGGGCTGTCGCTTGGAGTCCCGACAGTCAAATTCTTGCCAGCGCGGCGGGCGGCCTGAATATTCGGTTGTGGGATGTTAAGCACCGGAAATGCCTGAACATCTTGCAGGGAAATGACAGTTGGGTTGGGAGTTTAGCCTGGAGTCCCCACGGCAAAATCCTTGCTAGCGGTTCCCACGATGGAAATCTGCGACTCTGGGATAGCAGCACCGGTCAATGCGTGGATGTCTTGCAGGGACATGAAAGTTCCATTAGATATGTATCTTGGAGCCCGGATGGCCAAACCCTTGCTAGTGCTTCCCAGGATCTGAGCATCCGACTCTGGGATAGCTGTACTGGCAAGTGTCTGAAAATTTTGCAGGGACACAGCGATATGGTAAAAGCAGCAGTCTGGAGTCCTGACGGTGAAATGCTGGCTAGTTGTTCGCACGATCGAACTATTCGACTCTGGGATGCGGGCACGGGAGAATGCACGAAAATTCTACAGGGACATACAAGTCAAATTTGGTCTGTTGCTTGGCGTCCTGTTGTCTCGAATGAGGCAGAAAATCGCGACTTTGTTCTTGCAAGCACCAGCGCTGATGAGACGATTAAGCTGTGGGATGTCAACACAGGTGAATGTTTGAAAACTCTCAGAGCCGATCGCCCCTATGAAGCTATGAATATTACCGGAGTCACGGGTATTACACAAGCTCAGAAAGCCACTTTGGAGGTGTTGGGTGCGATCGGAAACAGTTGACAGTTAAAAGTTGTATGGGAGAAGCATTTGGACGATTATTTTTGAAATAAATTCAATTAGATTTGCATCCTAATGCTTCGCCCCGATTATTATGACGAAACTGATCCAACCGAACAAAGTGATTCTATCCGGTCAAGAGTACCATCTTGTTATTGGCAATTAGAATCCTGGAACCGAGATAATATTGCCTTGAACCTGGGCTGGAGTTACACCATCAACAAAACCCAATATATTGCCGGAATTTTTAACTTTGATGAGAGTTCCTGTCGTTACAATAGGGCCAGGATTTAGTAAACTTGTCAGACCTTGGTCTTTTAAAACTTGTGGCCCGTCAAACCCCAATATAATTGTCACATTTGTCAGGTTTTCCAAAACTACATCGCCAGCAGTCAAACCCCCTGCTAATCCAATTCGATCGAAACCAACTCTGAAAAGGCTAATCAGATCCGCATTATTGATATCTGTAACTCCGGGTTCTGCTTGCAAGACATACAAGTTGCTGCCTATTTTAGGCCCAGAAATATTGTCATCAAATCCCAATAAAATATCTCGTCCCAAACCCCCAATAAGAGTGTCATACCCATTACCGCTAACTAAGAAATCATTGCCTCTACCGCCCAATAAAATATCGTTTCCCCCAAACCCATAAATCAAATCTGCATCTTGCCCTCCGCTGAGATAGTCATTTCCAGCCTCTCCACCTAGTAAGTCTTTCCCCCTGCCTCCAAATAAGGAATCGTTACCCGAGTTTCCCCTGAGAACGTCTTCTCCTTCATTGCCATACACCAAATTGTTAGCTGCTGAAATGTTAACTGTATCGTCACCTTCGAGCATCCAGACTCCCAAAGGAAAATTATTGGTATCTGCGATCGATAAAAAAACGTTTTCGGATGTATTGTCACCAATTAAGCGGCGCGGTTCCGATGGATCTGGTTGTAAAGCCATGATGTCTTACCTGATAAAAAGTTGTCATTGAAATAATGAACCTAGAATTGTTTAACAACAATTAAAATTCAAATAATTACAATTTTTGGAGTTAAACAAATAGGTAAAGTCGCATGAAATTTGCAAGCTGACTATTTATGGGTCGCAGTGCCTATAAACAGACTCAAGCTTTTGATTAAAATTCTTACAAATTTAAACAGTGCTGCGACTTATCAGCACATTAACAAAATAACTCAACTCCATGAATCATGTCCAGGACAGTTAGCCACTTAAGCTAGCCACTTAAGAAAGGCTACCAAACAAAAGATTTTTTAATTTTCAAAGCGCCGATGTTAATTTTTTATGTTCCGGCACACAAATAATCAAAGACCGGGTTTTTTACCAAAATCCTTGGTTGAAGTCCATAGATTAGGTAAAAAACCCGGTTTTTTTTAGCTAATTTGTCCAGGAATGTCCTAGCAAGCGCGACAAGTCCTAAGGAACAAAGACGATATCCGAATCGGGACGAAATCCACCCGGTATTTTGGCAAATTGCTGGTTTTTAAACGACAGCGCACCAGTGCTGTTATTGTATTGAAATTCACTGACTGAAGACACTCCCATTCCACTTACCGAGACTTGGACTTTATCACCTTCCCAGTAATGAAAGTCTTGGATTAAATCAATGCCTTCATAGGCGGGGGTGGAGTAAAAAATGAAATTATCTGCTCCACCACCACCATAGAGAGTGTCATTTCCTGGTTCACCAGAAAGATTGTCGTTGCCATAGTCACCGTCGAGGTAGTCATTACCGAAGGAACCAAGCAAAAGGTCGTTGTCATATCCACCGTAAAGGGTGTCGTTACCAGTCCAACCATCTAAGGTATCGTTACCCCCCTCGCCGTAGAGTTTATCAGCAGAATCGGTACTATTGAATAAACCATTGCTACCGTTGATATAATCATTACCTGCACCTCCCCAGACGGTATCCGCGCCTTGTTCGCCATAGAGGTAGTCATTATCCTCTTCACCGAAGATCAAGTCATTGCCCGAGTATCCCCACAAGGTATCATTTCCAGACCCTCCATACATCGTATCGTTGCCCGCCCCGCCAGATGAAGAGTCGTTACCCGCCAAGGCATAGATAGTATCAGCCCCGCTAGTACCATCCAAATACGTATCGTTGAATGATGTACCGATAATTGGCTTTGCCATCGGAATTTCTCCTAAAATTTGTAGTTTGTTTGCTTGTTTTCTCTGGTTCTCAAAGTTCAGAACCAATCTGCAAATTGCGAATTAGATTCACAATCGATCGATTTTGCGATCGCACAGATACAAGCTGTCGCGATAGGTGAGCGTCGCACTAAACACATTGCTGTGAATCTGAGTTGAATGCGAATTAGAACAATCGGAAATGCCACAATAATTAAACATTATTTAGGTAATTTCCTGATTGGTTGAAATCTAACGCTGCACGCTGATATATCTACTTTGTCCTGAGTGACAGCTAATGTCCAGGACATTTAGACAGTTAAGCTAGCCACTTAAGCTAATATCAAAAAACCACCTATAGATTAAGATTGAAAGATAAATATTACTAAGATTTAATTTTTTTTTAGCAGGGTTAGATTCAGCCATTCAGTCAGTTATGCTGTCATCTAAACAAACAAAAGAGTGCCCAATGGGTACTCTTTTGTTTGCATCCGGTATTGTAACTAGCACGCTACTATAGACTTGTAGGGTGCGTCAGATTTTTATGTTTCCCAAAAGGTACGTTGTTGCGCTTCAGCGCTCTTTCTAAATATAACACTGCGAGCGAAAGATTCGCGGACGCTGTTGGGATGAACTCACTCCTTAGAGTTATTGTGTAGCAAGGTATGCGCCTAACAACTCGATTTACAGTCATACCTCATCTATCGCTCGAAAGGCTATATAAAAGAGCGCTGAAGCGCAACTACGTGCCTTTCCGGAGCGCTGAAGCGCAACTACGTGCCTTTCCGGAGCGCTCAAGCGCAACTACGTGCCTTTCCGGAGCGCTTAAGCGCAACTACGTGCCTTTCCGGAGCGCTCAAGCGCAACTACGTGCCTTTCCGGAGCGCTCAAGCGCAACTACGTGCCTTTCCGGAGCGCTCAAGCGCAACTACATACCTTTCCGGAGCGCTCAAGCGCAACTACATACCTTTCCGGAGCGCTCAAGCGCAACTACGTGCCTTTCCGGAGCGCTCAAGCGCAACAACATACCTTTCCGGAGCGCTCAAGCGCAACAACATACCTTTCCGGAGCGCTCAAGCGCAACAACATACCTAAGATTTAGTGGGGGCAGAACATCCTGTCTGCCCCGTAAATTGCTGATTGAAAATGGTGTAATATCTGAGTTAAACGGACTTAATGTCAAGTCTGTTTAACTCAGATACAATTCAATTCATCCTCATGGCAATAGCACAATATCTCGGGATACTAAGAAGTCTGCTGGCTTATTCTCAAGAGTGGCAAACTTAACTTGACCGAAGAATAAATCACCAGTAGTCTTGCTATAGCTGAATTGGTTTAGGGAAGTAGCACCAAAACTGCGGTGAATTTCAATTTTGTCAACTTCACTCTTTTGGAAGTCTTTGATGGTATCAATCCCTGTAGGAGCAAAATAGAATCTGAATCCATCCGCGCCTGCACCACCGTAGAGAATGTTATTGCCAGCAGCATCGATATCGCCACCACCAGTTAAGACATCATTACCATTTCCGCCATAAAGAAGGTCATCGCCACCACCACCAGAAAGTTGGTCATTATCATCGTTGCCGTAGAGGATATCGTTACCTTTCATGCCTTGTATGTCATCATTTCCAGCATCACCTAAAAGCGTGTCAATTCCATTACCACCAAGAATGATATCTCTGCCACCTCTACCATTGATTAAATCGTCTCCATCCTCACCTTTGAGGAAGTTCTTGCCAGCGTTACCCAGCATATAATTATTCAATTCGTTACCAGTGCCATCGATATCAGCAGCATCACTCAAGGTCAGGTTTTCGACGTTTGCACCCAAAGTATAGCTGATAGTGGAAGTGACTACTGTATCAGTACCTTCGGCAGCTTTCTCGGTAACTAAATCAGCAACATTATCAACCAAATAAAGGTCATTACCGCTACCACCATTCATGTCGTCGGCACCAGCACGACCATATATGATGTCGTCCCCCGTACCACCATAGATTTGGTCATCGCCATCACCACCATCTAGGAAGTCGTTACCACCTCCACCAAATAAGTAATCGCGATCGCCTAAACCATAGAGAGAGTTGTTCGCATCATTACCTAGAATAGCATTGTGCGCGTTGTTTCCCGTCGCATCAATGGCAGCGGTTCCCTTCAAATGCAGGTCTTCGACGTTCACTCCTAAAGTGTAGCTGACGGTAGATTCCACCAGATCGATACCTTCGGCAGCAGACTCAGTAACTACGTCAGCAATATTATCGACAATGTACTTATCATTACCGCTACCACCATACATTTTGTCTGCACCAGAACCACCATCAAGCTCATCATCTCCTGCTTTACCGTAGAGAGTGTCGTTGCCTGCTAAACCTGTGAGAGTATCGTTATCAGGAGTGCCATGTAGTAAGTCGTCTTTGGGAGTACCTGGAATCTTAGCCATGTTAAATTTCTCCAAAAAAAATGATGAATTTGTCTGAACTGTATCGGGCGCTAGAAAGTGTCGCGATACGTTAAGAACTTATCTACAAATTGCAAATCTAATTGGCTATTTGCAGATGCCAGATGCGGCGATAGGTGAGCATTGCACTCAAGACTTTGCTGTGAATTTGAGTGAAATGTGAATTGAAATAATAGGACAGATCGCCATACTTAAATAGCATGGGGTTGATTGCCTGATTTGTTGAAATCTAACGCTGCACGCTGATATATCAACTTTGTCCTGATTTATGGTGAACGTCCAGGACAGTTAGACAGTTAAGCTAGCCACTTAAGAAGTAAAGTAAGAATATCTAAAAATCTCTAAGTTATTTTAGGATTGAAATTGAGGGCTGATGTACAAGTTTGCGGCGGCTGCGGAGGATGAATTAGTTGTGTTTGGTGCGGCCAAACCGGGCTACCGCGATGAGGAAGTTGCTCGCTGGATTGATTTTATGCGGCGACAGAAGATCGATCGAGTTTGTTGCTTGCTTCCCCAGACACAACTCATCGGCTATGGTGACTTGTTGGGAAGCTATGGAAATGTTTTTGGGTGCGATCGCGTTTGCTGGGCTCCGATCGCAGATTTTGAATTGGCCGATCGCGAAATTTTAGTCGATCGCATTTTACCATTTTTGGCATCTGCAAGTCGATCGGGCGATCGGGTGGTGGTTCACTGTGGTGGCGGGATTGGGCGCACAGGACAGGTTTTGGCTGCTTGGTTGGTTAGCGGGCGGGGTTTTTCTAACCAAAAGGCGATCGCGGCTGTGAAAAAAACTGGCAGAAATCCTTATGAAGCTGCGATCGCTGCTGTTTTCAAGGGTCGAAATCCGTGGAAAGTCGCTGCTGAACTTGATGCTTTGTTGGATGATTGTCGTTGACAGTTGACAGTTGACAGTTGACAGTTGACAGTTGATCGCTTGAGTGCACTTGATAAAGGAAGGAGGAGGATTGGAGTAATGATATCGTTTCCGGTTACATCGATATTGTTTAAACAGTCACCGGAAAAGGGTTCCGGCTTTCAACCAATTCTTGGTGGTTAAAAAGTCGGTTTCTGATCTCGCAAATGCCTAAATGGTGTTCAACATAGGAGATCGATCGCCTTCAATGACTATTGACTATTGACTGCTGACTACCCTTCGGCTTCGCTCGGGGGGCGAGCTGACTACTGTCAACTGACTACTGTCAACTGTCAACTGTCAACTGTCAACTGATTTGTCACTGCTTCGGCGAAGGGAACCGGCGCATCAAGCTGCAACCAGTGGCTGGTTTCTGGTATGACTGTGGTGGCAATTTGGGGGCGCAGTATGTGGAGGCTGAAAGGCCAGGAGTTGGCCGGCGCGAGGACTGCTGAGATTTGAGTGCCCGGAGTTGCAAGGATGCGATCGATCGCACCAACTGCATCGTAAGCAAACATACCTTTGTACATACCGATGAGACGATCGCGCGGCGTGGCTGCGAGGCGTGCGATCGTGGTTTCGCGCGTCGCAGTTGTACCGCCGTCGAGGGCTTGGGAGAACTTTTCCTCTGCCGCAGCGCGGTAGCTGTCGCCCGCTAGCGCTGCGAGGAAGGGAACCATCTGTTCTTCGTACACGGAGGGCGGCAGGTAGTTAAAGTCACCGGGGGGATCGGCTAGGATGACGCGGGTGATGCGAGTTGGGGCGCAGTCGGCGGTGGCGAGGACGACGAGGGAACCGAAGCTGTGTCCGACGAGGGCTACTTGGGGGATATTCAGCGCGTCGAGGATGGTGATGATGTCGGTGGCGCAGCTATCGGGGGTGTAGTCGCCGTCTGCGGGCGGATCGGATGCGCCGTGGCCCCGGAGGTCGATCGCCAGAATGCGCTGGTTTTGGCCGAGATTGGCGCGCAAAAGTGCGATCGTCTCGTCCCAGACTCCGAGGTGGTATGCCATACCGTGTACTAACAGAAGGGGGATGGGTTGTGCTTCTGTGCTGTTTGCTGCGCCCGTGTCGGTGAGATTGAGTCGCCCCGCTGGGCCGGCGACAGTCGTAATTTGCATAAAATACCTGGACTTTAACGTTGTTCGGATTGGTTCGTAGTGCGGACTTCAGTCCGTAGCATTATGCGGACTGAAGTCCGCACTACGAACCGTTTTTGTCATGGTAATCGACCGGAAGCGATCTGCGCGATCGCAAATATGAATCATAATTGGAACCTGCGGCATGAATAATTTGCAGTCGCCCCTCAACTTGTTTTACTCAAAGATAGCCCCATCCAAGCAAGCTTTTTTCAAGTCTACTTTACCTAAAGTTGCACCTCTTAAATCAGCATTTGTTAAGTCAGCATTACTTAAATCTACATTAGTCAAATCGGCACCTCTGAGATTAGCATTGCTTAAATTTGCCCCAGCTAAATTTGCCCTCACAATTTGTGACTTATGCAAGTTGCAGCCACTCAAATTAGCCGATTGCATCTGTGCTGCTGCTAAAATTGCTTTATTTAAATTAGTGCCGCTCAGGTCAGCCAAATTCAATTTAGCATAACTCAGATCGATGTTTTCCAAACAAAGTTGGCTCAATTGAGCGCATCTCAAGTTAGCATTAACAAAATATCTGTCTCCCGCCGCATAACGGCGCAGCAATTCGTCAACTCCCAGCCGAGTTAAAACCGGTTCGGCCGCCTTTTGATAGCACCACGATGTCTCCAGCAAACTCGCGGCTGTTTCAATTGCTACCTTGTCGGATTTAGGTAGAACCAAGCTATTGCAGCCATCCCACTCGCCGCCTAGCATAAATGCCATTTCAGAAGCTGCTGCAATTGAGTCGCAAAGCAAAACGGTTTCTGGTTTGGGTGGCAGCCAGTTCATTAAAGCGATCGAACTCTTGTTTTTCACTGTTTATTCAGGATTTGTTCGCGTTTCTTAAATTATAAGTTAAATTATTTTTCCTCTCTGGAAACAGGTAAGGTGCGCTGCGCGCACCTACCGTTTGAGTTCTTGCAATTAGTCCTAGATATTGCAGCAGTCAGAAGGCATTTGTCACAATCTGACTGAGGACTTATGACTGATGATTAATCAGTCGTACTAACGTGGTCGATGCGCTCTAATTGCCAGAGAATTTGGTTGCCCTCGCGGCGCACGCGAGAAACTACCCAGTTGCGCCAAACCCAGTTGTCTCCGCGGCTGGTGACAGCGCTGGCATTTACATCCATCAAATCAGCCAGTTCAGAACTGGTAATCAAGTAGCCTTTGGTGGCAACTTCGTCAGCTATGTGCAACGTCTCGATCAGGTTGCGGAGTTCCTGAACCCTCACCTCGCGGGGTAAGTTCTCCAGGGTATCGGCAGTTGAATCCATCATGGTAGAGTTGGAGATCGGAAGGTCAGAAGTTATGACATAGGATTCTATCGTTTTGTTACCAGTTGTGTCCGTTTCTTCCAAAACAATTGGGTTTTCAATGTCTAGCGGCGATGACCCAGACTCATCTGTTGTTGGTCGATGCTGTTGCAGGGCGGGAGTGCGATTGTGAGAGAAGCTGCGGGCAATTTCATCGCATCTGTCGTTGTAGAAGTCGCCGGAGTGGCCGCGGACGTGTTCCCACTTGATTTGTCGGGAATTCAGCTTGTCTAGCAGGTGCCAAAGGTCTTGGTTGACGACATCTTTGCCTGTTGAGGTTTTCCAGCCTTTGTTTTTCCAGCCTTGAATCCATTTGGTGATGCCGTTTTTAACGTATTCGCTGTCGGTGTAAACGGTGACTGGTTCGGTTTGACCGGAATTGGCAAAAAATTCTAATGCAGCGACGGCCGCCTGCATTTCCATGCGGTTGTTGGTAGTTTGAGGGTCTGCACCTCCGAGTTCGTGACATTTGCCGTCGGCGAAGCAGATGACTGCACCCCAACCGCCGGGGCCTGGATTGCCGGAACAAGCGCCGTCTGTGTACAAGCTTTTGATTGTGGGAGTTGTCATGAGTTAATTAATTTGTTATTTACGATTATTTTGTTCGCGGGTGCGATAATTGAGGGAAATTGCGATCGACTGTAGATGCCCATGAAAAACGTCAACTTAAAGATTAAAAAGGTCGGGCTATTTGTTTGTCCGTTTTCTTTGTTAATTTTTAATACTTTCGCCCAGGCGCAAACAGTTGTGCCTGCTGCTGACGGTACTGGCACTGCTGTCATCCGCAATGGTAACCGCTACGATATTAACGGTGGCAGTTTGTCGGGAGACGGGGCGAATCTTTTTCACAGTTTTGGGCAGTTCGGCTTGAATGAAGGTCAAGTTGCTAATTTTCTGACTAATTCGGCTATTCAAAATATATTAGCTCGCATTGCTGGTGGGAACCCTTCGCTAATTAATGGTTTAATTACGGTCACGGGTGGCAATTCTAATCTGTTTTTAATTAATCCTGCGGGGATTGTGTTTGGCCCGAACGCGAGTTTGAATGTGCCAGGTGCTTTTACTGCGACTACTGCTAATAATGTGGGTTTTGGTTCTAATTGGTTTAATGCGGCAGGTACAAATAATTTTAGTGCCTTAGTTGGTGCGCCAAATGCTTTTTATTTTGGGGCGAATCAACCGGGAAGTATTGTTAATGCTGGCAATTTGGCTGTGACTCCGGGCCAAAGTTTGGCTTTGCTGGGCGGTACGGTTTTGAGTACGGGGCAGTTGTCGGCACCGGGCGGGCAAATTACTGTTGCTGCTGTTCCGGGCGAGAATGTTTTGCGGATCAGTCAACGGGGGCTTTTGTTGAATTTGGAAATACCAACTGACCAGAATTTGCGTAATTCTCAACAAAGTTTAAATCCTGTTTCTTTGCCGCAGTTGCTGACAGGTTCTGCACAAAATCAGGCGACGGGTGTTGCTGTTGCTGCTGATGGTAGCGTGCAGCTTGTGGACTCTGGTTTGCAGGTGAATTCTGGGGATGTGGCGATCGCTGCTGGGACTACAGCAGATTTCAGCGTGGAGGGCGGGCACGGGGGCACCGCCCCTACGGAAACCGGCTTGTCTGTACTTCCGCAGGTGAATGCGGGAAGTGCGACTATTTCGGCGGCGGGAAATCTGACGTTAGCGGGGGCTAGGCTGCAAACTGCGGGGGATTTGAATTTGCTGGCACGGGATGCGGTGCGGGTTCGCGATCGCGTGCAGAATCCTTTTTTGGCGAAGGCTGGGGGGAATTTAGAGATTAGGGCCGATCGCGCGATCGACATTCTCACCTTAAACGCTACCGGCGGCTTATCTCTTCCCCCGCAATTTCAAAGCGGTGGCAATTTGAGTTTAGTCAGCAACGGTGTAATTTCGGGGGATGCTCACTTTGCTTCAAGGGGCAATTTTTTGGTGCGGAATCTGTCGGGAAGGCCGGGAAATTTTGTCAGTTTATTTGACCCGATTATCAGTTCCGAAGGTGATGTTTTATTGGGAGATTATACTGGGGTTTCGCTGAAAGTCGAGGCGAGGGGTAGCATTGTTGCGGAGGATATTACAATTACCGGCCCGGATGTTGGATTGCGGACTGAAAATGCGACTTCAGATCCAGATATTGCTATTTTAACTAGCAGTCCAGCCTTAATTCTCCGGGCGGGAGTAGCAAGTTTGGCAAATCCGGTGAGTATTTCTTCTGACAGTGTAGATGATGATAGTATTTTCACTTCGACGCCAATTTTGAGTGGCAGAACTTTGATTTCTGTGGAAAACATTTCCGCAGGCGGGCCAGTGATTTTGTCGGCGGCGCAAGAAGTGGTAACTAGAAATATTAATGGCGGTCAAATTAATCTCGAAAGCAGGGAAGGATCTGTGATAGTTGGGGGTAGATTAACGTCTGCTTCGACGATTAATATTCAGGCTGTTAATAATATTATCTTGACAAATGACATCGTTCCGGCTGATATCAACGGCAATCTTAATCTGAATTCGACTGGGGGTAATATAGTAACGCGCGCGATCGACACTGGGAATTCTGGGGCGATCGCACTTACAGCATTCGGCAATGTCAATTTTGGGAATTTGCGGGGTTCTCAAGTTAATGTTATCAGCAACTCCGGCGCTCTGGGAGTGTTGAACGATCCCAATACAATCGTCCCGAATACTACACCTGCCAGCGTTACAGCAACCGAGAATGTCACTTTGGCAGCTCCTGGGGACTTAAACGTGGGGAACCTCACGGGTGCGACTGTCGGAGCTACCAGCCGCACCGGAAATGTCGCTACGGGTGCGATCGCCTCTACGGGAGATGTCAGAGTTGTAGCGGGACAGCAAATCATTACAGCGCCAATCACTGTTAATCCTGCCCCAGCAAATCCAGTTAATCCTACTACTCCCACAGTCAATCTGGACGCGAACACTAATATTAATGTAGCATCGGTTAATGCTCCCACTGCCACCGTTGCTTTGAGAGCAACCAACAACTTAACTGCCGGAAATTTGCAGGGGGGAGCAGTGGATGTTTCCAGCACCACGGGGAATATTACAACTACTAATACTGCATCAACAGGAAATATCAATATCAGGGCTCCTGGAAATGTAATAAACTCAGGAAATTTGCAGGGTATCGGAGTTAATGTTGCCAGCAATTCGGGAACTGTTACCACTGGTAATACCAACGCTACAGGTAATGTAGATTTGACAGCTTTTGGCAATTTAAATGCCGGGAATTTGCAGGGAGTTGGGATTAATCTTAACAGCACTACCGGAAATGTCACCGCTGGTAATCTCACCGCTGCCGAACAAGTTGGGATTTCGGCGGGCCAGCAAATTCAAACCGGGACAGTTAATATTACTCGCCCTACCACACAGCCAGTTAATCCCCTGTCGGCGGTAACTCTCAATGCTGGAAATAATATTAGCGCGATCGGGATAAATGCTCCTGCTACAAGGATTGTTTCGAGAACACCGACTAACTTTACTGCGGGAAATTTGCAAGGAAGTGCAGTTGATGTTAATAGCGGTGGCAATATTGCGATCGGCAATACTTTGTCAACGGGCAATATTAATTTAAATGCGGTGGGAAATGTGACTGCGGGTAATTTGCAGGGAGTAGGAATTGATTTAACTAGCCGTAGGGGAAATGTCACTACTGGTAATATCAATGCTACGGAAGTTGTGGAAATTTTAGCGGGAAGGCAAATCAGAACCGGGGCAATAAATGTTAATCCTGTGGTTGTCGATCGCACTTCTGGAGTAAATCTTAACGCTCAAAATGATATTAGCATTGCATCCATCAATGCTCCGGGCGGTACGGTGAATATCCAGACTCCGGGTTTGGTGCGGGTGACGGGTACTTTTGACCAAAACGGTACTCCTGTGAGTGTCTCGACTGTTGGCGGCACTCAACCGGGTACAGTGAGGATCGCCCACGGCGGCGGTGATGTCAATCCGCCGACACCTTTTGTGGTGGGAAATCCGATGAATAATGGAACGGCTGGGGCGATCGCGAGCAATGCGGATGGTACGATTACTGAGGGACAATCTTTCATAAATTCTTACACTCAGGGCAATAGTGCGATCGTCACTACCAACCAGCCAATTAATCCCAACCAACCAATTAATCCGAATAATCCGAATAATCCCAACCAACCAACTAATCCCGAGAATCCAATTAATCCGAATAATCCCGAGAATCCAATTAATCCGAATAATCCAATTAATCCGAATAATCCCGAGAATCCAATTAATCCGAATAATCCAATTAATCCGAATAATCCCGAGAATCCAATTAATCCGAATAATCCGAATAATCCGAATAATCCAATCGATCGCAATAACCCAAATTCGTTGCCACCATCGCTAATCAATAGATTTCCCTTAGATAGAAACCGGGTTTTTCCCGAACCCAACCAACCCTTTAACCCCGAACAGCGGCAGAATCAAAACAGAATATCCCGAGATATAGGAAAACCCGGAGACAGGCTGCCGCCGGAAAGAATGCAATCTCCGAGAGGACTCAGAAATTTCATCGGTGGAAATCCCAGAGAACCAGTTTTTGAGGCAGCATTTCGCAGCGACATCGGCAGGAACCTGGATGCAGGGAAATTATCAGCAGCTTTACCTCTGCTGGAGAAATCTTTTGGTCAAGAATTCGAGGAATATTTCGGTCTTAACATCAGCAAGGATTTACTATCGGTAGACGACATCAAGAAAAAATTAGTATCGGTGGGCGCAGAAACGAAAACGAAACCCAGCTTAATATATCTGTTTTCGCGATCGGAAAAATTAGATTTAATGTTAGTAGATTCTTGCGGTGCAGTAGTTCACAAAACTGTGCCGGAAGCGCACCGGGAAGAATTGCTGAAAGTTGTAAAGGAGTTCAGGAATGAGATTACTAATCCAGCCAGACGTAATACTACGAGTTATCTATCATCTGCCCAACAGCTTTATAAGTGGATGGTTGAGCCTTTGGAGGAGAATTTGAAGAAGTGCGAAACAGATACTATTTCTTTTGTAGTCGATCGCGGTTTGAGAGGTATGCCCTTTGCTGCTTTGCACGACGGAAAGCAATTTTTGATCGAAAAGTACAATCTCAGCCTGATGCCCAGCATTAATTTAACAGATACTCGCTACGTGGATATCAGGAAATCTGAAGTTTTAGCAATGGGTGCGGATCAATTTTCGGAATTGAATCCTTTACCAGCGGTTCCTGCGGAAATAGCGGCTATTTCGCGAGAATGGCCGGGAATTAGTTTTCTGAATGAGGGTTTCACTTTCGATAATTTGAATCAACAGCATAAAAGCCGACCTTTTGGGATTATTCACTTAGCTACTCACGGCGAATTTCGTCCGGGACTGCCGAATAATTCTTTTATTCAGTTGTGGGATAGTCGGTTAAGACTGAATCAATTGCGTGACTTGAGATTGAATAATCCGCAGGTAAATCTATTAGTTTTAAGTGCTTGTCGGACTGCGGTGGGTGATGACAGTGCGGAGTTGGGTTTTGGGGGATTGGCGCTGCAAGCGGGGGTGCAAACTGCTTTGGGGAGTTTGTGGTATGTTTCGGATGAGGGTACTTTGGGATTGATGGCTGAGTTTTATCAGCGTTTGAAGATTGCCCCAATTAAGGCGGCGGCGCTGCGAGAAGCGCAAATTGCGATGTTGCGGGGAGATGTGCGTTTGGAGGGCGGCAAGTTACGGGGTTCGAGTCGGGGTGAGGGAGTGGAGTTGCCGCAATCTTTGCAAGGGTTTGCAGATTTGAAGTTGTCGCATCCTTATTATTGGTCGGCTTTTGTGATGATTGGGAGTCCGTGGTGACTGGTAATCGGTAGTCAAGCCTTCAAATCTGAAAACCAAATAGAAACCTCAGCATCTGGATTTTCGGGTAGCCGAGTCCATCCAGTTGATTGGGCAAATCTCTGCTTGACTAGCGCCAGTTGATTTTCATTTTTATCCAAAGCATTGGAGACAACAAGTATGACTCTCAAATCTTGCGCTGTTGTAATTTTACTCTTAGCTTCTTCACCGTCAACTATTGGGAGTGAGAGGATTCTGTGTCTCATTTCCAGCCACGAACCAAAACGCAATTCATCGGTATCTTTAGTTAAAACGACAACATCTTTAGGTGATTTAACGGCAGATTTTATCTGAGTAACTACCGATTTAACATTCTTTTTTGACAAGATATCGACATAGAGAAAATTCTCTGTTGTTGCGTAATTTTTCCGCAAAATTATAGCCTCAGCCCAATCAACTATATAATTGAGCGGGGGCAGCAATACAAAGAATAACAATACAACAGACAATACAATTTTTGACAGTATAGATTTTTCATGATTTGAAATCCAGTAAATGTAGTAAGAAATCACAAAGAAGACAGTAAGTATAAAGAAAGGATTGCTGTAACGACCGATGCCTGCCATTAATAGATTTATTCCAGTTTTATAAGATATATATGCAATGAATATAAAAGGAATCGTTGTAATGCAGCCCCAAAGAATAATAAGTTTTTTATTGTATATATTTTTGCGAGCAGACTCTGCAACAAACCAAAAAGCTGCTAAGGTTCCTGCCAGACCTACAAATATTTTAAAAGTTTCTGCTTTCCGTGAAATATCTAAGGTAAATAACTGTTTAAGAATAGTGCTTGTAAACGTCAACAGCCTACCTTGAGTAAAAATTTCTGAATTGAATAGACCTAAACCTGGAGCTCCTATTAAACTCAATAAAAAACGCATTCCTCTTGTAGAAGGCGATGCCACAGGAATAGCAGCTTCAAATTGGTCTATAGCACTATTGACTCCAGAAAGTGCATGGTGAATAGCGCTCAGACCAATTACTGGCAAAAGGGTGAATACCGTACAAACTGCTAACAGGATAAAACGGTTTTTTAAGGTATATTGTTTGCTGAAAAACCATAAAAATACAGCTAGATAGGCGAGCATTCCTAGAGAAACTAAAAAAGCAGAGTATTTTAACCAGTAAATTCCTCCTAAAAGTAGACCTAGTAGAGCTGCATGAACTAGAAAGCGACTGTCAAATTTATTCCCTGAGTCTAAAATTGAGCACAGATACATTGCGTACAGTAATACCCAAGGCATGACTGCCCAAGGAATCACATCTCCTGCTGTACAAACCAATAATGAGCCAATTTCTATATAATAGATAGATAACAGGACAGCTATAATTATTTTGATTTTCTGGTCAGAGGTGAGAGTATCTATTACCTTTATCCACCCCAGACCGCCTGAAACAAACAAAAAGTATGCGGTTGTTCTGACTGCGATTCCTAAAGGCAATCCGAGGGCGATTAAAGGTAAAAATGCGAAGGTGACGCCGGGAGCGTGCCAGACTATCCAGGTTTGTATATCTTGAGAGATATCTTTTTGATTTACTGTGACAACTGAGTTGATCAAACTAGATCCTCCGCTCAACCACTGGTTGATTCCTTTGATTTGAGGGATTGGATCGAACTCTATTTGGTAAGGAAATACTGAGGCGATCGCAAAAAAGACAGTGACTATAAATAGAAATATTAAATATGGCGCTAATTTCTGATAACGAGAATTTGTTAAATTCATAATTATAGTTTTAATTAGGTGAAAAATAAACTATAAGTCACCTGTCTAAAAACTGGCGATAAATGTGATATTTCTTAATAGTTATTGAAATTTTGGCTGGTAGGTATGTTCGCCAGCAAGAGGTGGGAGTGTTGGGTGGGGCGATCGCGCGTATGTTCGCTATTAGTCTGTGCGATCGACCTTTTGACCTATTTTTTCGGTTTTGTGCGCCACCACCAGGTGCCGGCTGCTCCAAGTGCGATCGCGCAACTCAACAAAAACGAGAATGCAAACGGATGCAGGTGCATTACAACTGGGATGTGATGGTTTTGGACTGTCTCGAAGAGTTTGTCTGTACCGCTGGATGCGGCGATACCGCCGGCTGCTAAACCGACGCCGATCGCCTGTACTGTGCTCTCTAGGCGATCGTCCCGATCTTTCTCTTTGTCCTCGCTGTTGCGGAGTGCGAGTTGATTGGTGCGATCGCTCCTGGCTTGTTCTATTTCTACTATGCCGCGGATTGAGGCGATCGCCTGGTCGATTAAGTTTGTCCCGTGGCGGAAATATCCTAAGTCTCCGGCTATTTGCGATCGCATATAAAGAGCACTTTTTCTACTGAAGTGATTTAATATAGATAGTTCTTCCTTATCGATTCCTAGTATATCACAAATTGTTTGCAAAATGTCAATGTAATTGTTAAGATTTAGGACGATTGTATTGTCATAATCTTCGAGTTTCCGCAGCAGACAAGTATAAGTTACAGCTTTACTGAAGAGTTGCTTTAGCTGTTCCTGAAATTCCTGCAATTGGGCGGCAGTTAAGACGGTTCCTCTGGAAAATTGAGCCTGCAATATCTCCACATTTTTCTCAATAATGCGGTATTCGCGATCGAGTTCGCGGTAAATCAGGCGGCTGTCTTGAAAAACTTTGATGATTTTGTTGCGGTAAAATAGTAGGTCAAATATTTCTTCTTGGCAAGTGTTAAAATCCTTGTCGGTTTGTTTGTCAGCCAGCAGCCAGACAAGCAAATGGCGGTAATTTGCTATATCGGCAATTGAACCGTATTCAAAAATCGGACTACCAAATAATTTACCTGAACGATAAAATACAGGTGGCGAGTCGCCTTGGAATAAAGCATTGCGACATTCATCGGCGAGGGGTTTGAGGGAATCTAAATTATCTGAAGAGTTTTCGGGAAGCCCGGTGGTAATTAGGAGAGTTTGACCTAAAAAGTTGTCGTCGCCGTTGATAAGTAAGACTCGATTGGGGTTGAATTTCTGGATGAAATCGACACCTAAATTATTAGCGGTGCCGTCTTCCGGGCAACCTATATTTAAGCATAAAGCATAGCTGTCTTGAATTTGTAGCGGTTGGGCAAAACCTTCTATGGGTTGATTGCTGTTGAATTTTAGTGCGACATTTGGCAGTAAATCCTCGCGGTAGCTGTGAGAATTTGGCGGAAAAACTAGATTTGGTGTCAGCTTTTTATCGGTGAAGTTGGCGAGGATGTTGTCGCAGTGTTTCCAGAGAGGATTATGGCGGCCCTGACTGTCATCGTGCAGTTGGAAAGCGTATAGATAAACATTGGGGGCAGAAATTTTGTCGCTCATATTATTGGCGCGGGGGCTGTGAATTGGGAAGGCGTTTTTTGAGGTTTTCGGGTAACTCTGGATAGCGGTTTAATAGCCTTGGTTCTTGCTCTTCTTTTTTGGTGGGTTGCGGTTCTGGTTTTCTCTCAAATTTATTGATTTCATCTGTTATTTTAGGATAGTTTGCACACCAATCGCCAATGGCATCAGCTACTTCGTTGTTCGATTTATCAGCCATCTGGGATATTGTATTGCTGAGATTTGCTAAATCCTCAACCGCCCCGACTTGTTCAAATACTTCGGGTTTAGTTTCAAAGACTGCTAGGAAACCAGAAATAAATTCTTCATCTGTCATTGCCAATTTCTCCTTTGATTGTATTGTAGTTAGCCGGGGCGGGTTTTTGGGATTTACGGTGTGGTTTCACAGATAGTCGCGAACCCGCCCCTACAGCAATTATATCTGTTTCATACAAGATTAAATTCCCAATTTCAACAATTTTGTAGGGGCGGGTTCGCAGAAATTTATGACTCAAAACCAACCAACTAATAAACCCGCCCCCACCCCATGAAAAGACAGTTTATATTATTGCCCAACTGCACAGAAAGCCGCCCAGTATACGGGAGACTCATAAGGTTGATAATCCTGTTTGTAACCGCGCCTGTATTTGCCTTGAATTTTCTGTTTGTGTTCGCGACTCAGCAACTGCGACGCTTCCACCCATTCTAGCAAACTTTTAACAGTCAAACTCCGCAGCCACAACTGAGACTCCCGCAAAGCAACAGCCACAGGCGGGCGAGTTTTAGACAAGAAAATCTCATAAAACTTAATCATCAAAATCGCCGTAGATACATCATTGACAGCCCACAAAGTGCTAATCACATTCGTGGTTCCGGCGTACAAAAAACCGCTAGGCAATCCGATATACTCATCTGTGCTATCTCTAATATCCGTTAACCCAGTTTCGCAGGCGGAAAGCGTCACTAAACTGCACTTACTCAGGGGCAAATCAAAGATTTCTTCCAGCGTCAGACATTTTTCAATATCCCACAATTTGTCTTGAGGGGAACGAATATAACTTTTGTTCTCGGAGTCCACGTTATCGGTGGCATTTTTCGCACCAGCTAAGATTAAAGCTGATTTCCGAGGATTGTTAAAGTCGAAAAAGCCGTGACAGGAAAAGTGGGCGATCTCGGCATTTTGCAACGCTTCAAGCTGTTGCTGCAATCCTGTCTTACTTGCCTTTTCCCGAATCAAAACTTCCGCTGGATTAAAGGATTTGGCAATTGCTTCAACTTCGATGTCGGTGAAGTCTAAATCTTCTGTCGGGTTTTGAATGGCAAACAATCTTGTGGGTGATGACTCTTCCCCAGTCGGATTTACCCGCTGAGATAATTGTAATAGCTGACAACTGGGAGTATATCTCACGCCGCCAGGGAAAAGATCGAGGAGACATCCAGTTTCTTCTATATTTTGTCTTAGTCTTCGGCTGGTTAATGCGTGAAGCGGTAACAAGTGCAAATATCGGAAGGGAACTAATATTAATTTTTGGCATTTTTCTGGGAGGCGAGAGATTATTTCATCGAAATGCAAGATTTTAGCTAATTTTTCCAGGCGGGTTTTTAGCTGATTTCTCCAGTTTTCAGGTTGATTGATATAGTCACCGATATATTCATTCATAAACTCCACTAATGCTTCTGAGTCTGTATCGGAAGATTGCCAGACATCAGGTTGGGTGGAGTCGCGGGTAATAATGAAAACTTTAAAACCGTTAGAGGTGATGTACCATTCCAAAATTGCCTCATCTTCACCTAACAGACTGCGAATTTCCTGAAAACTAATCTGCTGCACATTTTCCGGGAGGCTGCGGGCCTTGTGAAACAATTCTACTAGGTTTCTGGTTTTGCTGCGTTCGAGGTATTCTAGGGCGACAGTGTTGTTTTCCATTTCCAGGCAAACTGCTACCATATTATGATAAAGCATATCCCATTCTTCGGCTAATTTCTGTCTGTCTGCTTCGCCACCGATAATAATTTCACTCCGCATTAATTCTACTGTATTAATGGCGGATTTAAAGGTATTGTAAGCTTCTGGTAGTTGGGAATTATCCCAGTAAGCAAGTCCGAGATTAGATAGGCTTACAATATTATCTATAGGAAATGCCTCGCGGGTGTAAACTGATAATGATGCTTGAGAAGCAACGATTGCGATTTCGAGATTATCGGCTTTTTCACCTCGAATTCTGTTGCGGTAGGCAAGCCCCAAATTATTTTGACTCCGGGCCCATTCAAAGGGAAATGCCTCACGGGTATAAACTGATAATGATGCTTGATAAGCGGCGATCGTGAGTTCGAGATTATCGGCTTTTTGGCCTCGGATTCTGTCGCTGTAGGCAGCCCCCAAATTATTTTGAGTCCTTGCCCAATCAAATGGAAATTCCTCAGAGGTATAAACTTCTAATAATTCGTCAAAAGCAGCGATAGCCAGTTCGAGATTCTCAGCTTTTTCGCCTCTGATTCTTTTGCTGTAGGCAAGCCCCAAATTATTTTTACTGGTTGCCCATTCAAACGGAAATGCCTCGCGGGTGTAAACGGACAAAGCTGCTTGTGAAGCGGCGATCGCCATTTCGAGATTCTCAGCTTTTTCGCCTCTGATTCTACTACAGTAGGCAAGCCCCAAATTATTTTTACTCATTGCCCATTCAAACAGAAATGCCTCGCGGGTATAAACGGACAAAGCTGCTTCTGAAGTGGCGATCGCCAGTTCGAGATTCTCAGCTTTTTCGCCTCTGATTCTGTTGCTGTAGACATTCGACAAAATATTTTGAATACCTGCCCATTCGCTGGGAAATGCCTCACGGGTGCTAACTTCTAAAGCTGCTTGAGAAAACTCGATCGCCCTTTCAAGATTATCGACTTTTTCCCCTCTAATTCTGTCAAAATAGGCAACCGCCAAATTATATTGAGTCATTGCCCAATCCTCTGTATATTCTTGACGGTTAAAAACAGTCAGGGCAACTTCATAACCTGCAATGGCAATTTCCAAATTACTCTCTCTGTTTAAGGAAAATTGCCAGATTGCATTACTAAACTGGACAACAAGTAATATTATAAAAATGCAGTCTTGTTTCCTATCTAAGTTTTGCAAAGTTTGCTTCGCCCAATTTCGGAAAACTACAGCAAAATTATCATTAATTAAGTTGAGATTATCCCGCAGCAGGGGATAGATTACATTACGATAGTCGCCACTTTCTGCCGTACTTTTTGCCGTACTTTCTGCCGTTACCTGCAATACTTGCTTCAAAAATTCTAACTGATCATTAAAAGAGGGCAATTTTAATATGAGATAGCTTGCCCAATTCATTAAAAAATCTGCTTCATTCTCATTGCCTTCCTCGCGTTTAATTTCTGCCAGCCATTGCGTTACCTGCACCAACCCCGCATCAACTAACTCGGGGTTTGCCTGCAAAATTTGGTTTCTTTCCCCGCTGGGGCAATTCACTAGCGATTGAATCAAATTGAGATAAGCTTGGATTCGTTGTTCGTCCATATCTGGTGGCGGGGATTGCGCGGCGAGGGTATTATTATTTAGCCGGATGTAGCACAATACTGAGTCCGACTTATAATATCCGCATAATTTCTCAGTCTCGCGTTGCGGGAACTTCGTTTGTATAGATGCGATCGCAATCGCCGAATTCTCTGGGGCAATTCAGTAGGGATCGAATCAGATTTTGAGCTAATTCGACAAATTGTTCGGGTTTCATAAAACTATTCCCTCTTTACGAATGTTCCTCAACAAAGGCCCGTTGTAGTGCAAAAACCGATTTTCATCCATAAACAAACAGCTAATCACTTCATCATTTTGGAGAGACAAGTCAGCCCGAATATGGCTAATTCTTTTGATTTCTTCGCCGGGATTGACTTGTCCTTTGAGAACTACCAAAACATCAATATCTGAGTCGGGATCTGCGTCGCCCCGCGCTTGGGAACCGTAGAGTACCATTTGGGTGAGCCGATCGCCGTAGAGTTGCTCGAAGTGCGATCGCAACTGAGTTAAAATAGTCTGGAGCTTATTGTTGACGTTCATATTCGTTGTCGTGGATGCTGGAAGGGCGATGGGGCTTGTCAATCTACGTACATAGTCTAGTCTAAATGCACAAAACTCGGCACAAAACTCCGCACTCTTCAACCCGCGGAGGCGGGTTTCGTATGTGTAGACGCGGTTTCAACCGCCGTCTCAACCGCCGAAAAAACCCCGCACTCTTCAACCCGCGGAGGCGGGTTTCGTATGTGTAGACGCGGTTTCAACCGCCGTCTCAACCGCCGAAAAAACCCGCCGAAAAAAACCCGAATTATCTACGAGAAATATCCCAGCATTCCCGCGCAATCTCCCAATCTTCCTGAGTATGAATCACCAAAACCCGCACCGCAGAATCAACCGCCGCAACATCATCATCAATTGGCGAATTCAAATTCTTCTCCCCATCCAACCTTAACCCAATAAACCCAAAAACCTCGCACACAGCAGCCCTGACAGCAGCCGAATTTTCCCCAACACCAGCCGTAAAAATCAAAGCATCCAACCCTCCCAAACTCGCCAACATCGCCCCAATTCCGGCGCGCAAACGGTGGATGTAAATATCCAATGCAAGTTGAGCCCGAGAATTGCCATTTGCGATCGCCTCCGCAACCAGCCGCATATCGCTAGAAACCCCAGAAATCCCCTTCAAACCAGAATTTCGATTCAGAATATTATCGAGTTCCTCAGCAGTAAAGTGCGATCGCCTTAACAGATGAATTATGATACCAGGATCGATCGCACCCGATCGACTCCCCATCATCAAACCATCCAAAGGAGTAAAACCCATCGTAGTGTCAACACTCAGGCCGTCGCGAACCGCCGCCAGAGAGCATCCGTTGCCCAAATGACAGCTAATCAGCCGCAAATCGGCAGAATCGCGGTTCAGAATTTCGGCAGCCCTGCGAGCGCAATATTGATGGCTAATCCCGTGAAAACCGTAGCGGCGAATCCCGTTTTCCAGCCATTCGTAGGGGCCCGGATACACAAAAGCTGCGGGCGGTAACTGTGAGTGAAAAGCTGTATCAAAAACTGCGACTTGCGGCACATTTCCGAGGATTTTCTCAATCGCTTCGATACCTTCCAAGTTAATCGGATTGTGAATGGGAGCAAACTCAGATAAACGGGCGATTTCCTGTTTTACTTCCGGCGAAATTCGCGTACTTTGCTGATAGTTTTCCCCGCCGTGAACCACGCGATGACCGACAATATCAATCTCGTTTAAACTGTTAATAACTTGAGTTTCACCCTGCCACAGAGTCTCTAGCATTCGAGCGATCGCCCCAGCGCGAGAATCCGAGGCAATTTCTTCCTCAAATCTATGGCCAGCAGCAGTTGTGACTTGCAACTCCCCCGCACCTTCGCGGTGAGTCCAGTCTATTTTTGCTTCCCATAGAGGTTGTGGCGGGCGATCGGGAAGCGTGTCATTTAGTTCGTAAAAGCAGCTTTTTTGACTGCTAGAACCTGCATTTAAAACTAAGATTTTCATGGTAATTGGGCATTGGGCATTGGGCATTGGGCATTGGGCAAACAGGGCATTGGGCATTGGGCAAACAGGTAATTGGTAATTGGTAATTGGGAATTGGTAATTTAGGACTTACTCACTTCAACTTCAGAAACCGCGTTTTTACCTTTTCTGCTGGTTGGAACCTGTGTATTTTGCTCAAAAACGCGGTTTCTGGCTACCCGTATTGATTGTTAGCTATTCACTAATGACGACTTTATTAAGGAATTTATCAAAATGTTAAGTATTAATGCAATCTGTAGTCAAGCGTTACGGTTATTTGATATATCTTCGTCATCAGATTTTCATTGATTAAAGTTTAAGGAGCCGATCGCCATGTTGACAACTATTTTATTAACCGTTGCGCCTCGTACCGTAGAATGGAGCCCCACCATTGGGCTGATTATGATTGTCTGCGTGCGATTCGTTTAGCCGAAACTGAGTAACAATACTTGGGGGATGACTAGGATGACTATAAAGTCATAATAACTGGATACACATCTGGGTGCGGGTCAT
>NZ_JAEQCX010000198.1:0-6666 GCF_020738035.1 Microcoleus sp. PH2017_28_MFU_U_A | reverse complement strand
TACCTTGGGATGGCCGACCACTCAATAGCGCAGGAAGTGAACTCTTTCATTGTAGCTAAAGATGGCTTTAGTTAAGTTTGGGTAAGTTTTACGAAGCAGTTAAGGCAATATTTTTGAGAAGGAGAATTTTTTGATGCGTGCTGGCAGCGGGCTAATCCGGCAACGACAAAAAATTCAATATCTTTGAGATTTTTGCCCTCTAGCTTCTAGTGTTGGGAAACCCTGCGTTAGAATTAAGCTATATATAGACAGGCGTGCAATGTATTGTACCAGTATAAAAAATCGAGCAGGCTTTAGAAGGCGGTAGCTGTGAAACCAATTCGTTCATTAGAAGATGCTTTAAACCGCTGTCAGGCTATGGGAATGCGCTTGAGCCGCCAGCGTCGATTTATTCTAGAGCTTTTGTGGGATGCAAAAGAACACCTCTCGGCTCGCGAAATTTACGATCGCCTGAACCAACAAGCAAAGGGGATCGGTCATACTTCTGTTTATCAAAATCTGGAAGCTTTGTCGAGAGAAGGGATTATTGAGTGCATCGAACGCTCGGAAGGACGCTTGTACGGGAATGTCAGCGACTCTCACTCTCATGTCAATTGTCTGGATACGGCTCAGATTCTCGACGTTCATGTGGAATTGCCGATCGACTTGATTGAACAAATCCAACAGCAAACAGGTGTCAAAATTGTAGACTACCGGATAGATTTCTACGGATATAGATCGGCAGAGTCAGCTACGGCAGCATCAACTGCTAGCGATACGCCAAAAGCTTCGTAAATGATGAGGCAGCCACTGTTAGAAGCAAAAGGGATATTTTTGCTGTGGCTGTTGAAGGTATAAAATGATTCAAATATTGATAGTGGCTCGATCGGGCCGAGGTACGTTGTTGGGCTTTAGCCCTCTTTACACATACCTCTAAAGAGGGCTAAAGCCCAACAACGTACCTTGAAACTCAAACTCGATCGGCAAGTTGGGCGATCGGGAAATAAAATGTAGCACTAAGTAAAAAAAATAGCTCTACCCTCTATACGTATAAAGTTGGGAGAAAATCCGGGTTTAGTACCCGCTTGATTTTTTAGTCGGCCCGAATCGATCGAAATTTTGTGTAGCAACATTTTCAGAACCCTGGCAAATTTATCTGTGGAGTCAAGACGAAAATCGAAGATCGAAAATTGAAAATCGCTAGACTGACGGGGCTTTCTAATGTTTTTTCAGCTAAACTGCACCGGAAGCAGTGAATAATTGTTGGATAACTGGTATGATTTACGTGCTTCTTGAGCCTAAAATACTTGGAAGCAAGCAGTGGGGCTAGACACGAACCTCACTACAAAACGCCGTAAAGGGAAAAATTGCAAGTACCTTGAAGGAAATTCTAGATCTCCTTAACAGGAGTCAGAAGCCCACATCGCAATCGATGATTTGATGTGGGAGTGTCACGGAGAGAGCGCATTACAGGACAGGCTGAAGTAATGGCGAGACGACAATCTGACCAATTCCACACACCACCCAAATACAACCCATCCCCCAAACCGACGGCACAGTTGAGTGCAGAGGCGACAGGCGATGCAAGTTCCTCCCTCACGGCGTCGCCGAGGGAGGGGAAAAGAACTTTTTGGCAGTGGCAACTGATCTGGCTGAGTCTCCTGGTGGGATTTGGAGTAACGGGTGCCGCTGCATTTCTGTGGCTGCTGACGATGCCACCGCCACCGAATTGCCAGCAACTGTCGCCATTGGCGGCGGACGGAGAGCGACTTTACTGCGCTCAGCAAGCTGCTAAATCGGGCAAGCTAGAACAGCTAGAATCGGCAATAGGACTGGTGCAGGCTTGGCCGAAAGAACACCCGCTATACTCGCAGGGCCAACATTTGATCGGGGAATGGTCGAAAGCCATGCTCGCATTTGCCAGGGCAAAAATTGAGCTGGGCGATTTGAAGGGCGCTCTGGCGATTGTGGCGAAAATTCCGAAAACCAGTCCGTCTTACCCAGAGGTACAGGATGCTGTGACTGCTTGGGAAAAAAATTGGCAGGAGGGGCAAAAACTCTACGATACAGCGCTAGCAGCTTTGAAAAGTGAGGATTTGAGGAAGGCATGGGATTACGCTCAAGCTCTGTTTAAGCTGGAAAATATTTTCTGGAGTCAGAAGCGCTACAACGAGCTGATCCAGCAAATTTCTCTGGAAAGAAACGGCTGGCAGCGCTTGCAAGAGGCTAGAAATTTGGCGCAGGAGGGAACTCCGCAAAAGTTCGCTGAGGCGATCGTCCTGGCTCGCAAAATAGACCCGCAGCTTTTTGCCCGCGGTAAAGCAGAAAAGGAAATTGAAGGCTGGAGCCGGACTTTGCTGGCAATGGCGACTAAGCGGTTGAAGGGGAAAGACCTTCCGGGGGCGATCGAGGCTGCTTCTGTGGTGCCCCAAGATTCGCCGCTGTTTGCGGAAGCTCAAGATTTGATGCAGTTGGGTAGGGCTCAGGCGGTGATGTGGAACCAGTCGGTATCGACACCGCTGGCTCAGCACATTTTTACTTTGCTGGAAGGGCAGGGGGCTGCTAGCCAAATTGCTCCTGGCCGACCTCTGTACAAGCAGGCTCAAGTTCAAGTTGAAAGTTTACAGGTGCAGTTTCAAGATTTACTGCGGCTGCAAGTGGCAAGCACGATCGCGAGTTTCGGTCAAATCGGGGCGCTTCAGATGGCGATCGAGCAAGCGCAAACCATCGGGCCTCGTCAGCCGCGGCGGGTTCACGCTCAAACTTTGGTGGCTACTTGGCGCCGCGAAATTCAGCGGATCGAAGACCAAGCTTTTGTGAACCTGGCGAAGCAGTTGGTAGCACCGGGAACGGTTGAAGGACTTAAGGGCGGCATTGCTCAGGTACTTCTGATCTCTCAAAACCGTCCCCGCAGAGTAGAGGCGCAAACTCTCCTGGCTCAGTGGACGAAACGCATAGAAGTTATTCAAGATCAGCCTTTTTTAGATGAGGCGATCGCCCTGGCCAAGCAAGGAAAACTGACCGCGGCTATTGACAAAGCTTCGGAAATTAAGAGCGGTAGGACTCTTTACGCTAAAGCTCAGGATAATGTCTATCAGTGGGTGAGCGAACTGCAAGTTGCTCAAGATCGTCCGATTCTCGATCGAGCTGCGGAATTAGCATCTCAAGGTAGTCTGTCGGCGGCGATTAATATGGCTTCCCAAGTCGGTTACGGTAGGGCGCTGCACTCAGAGGCAGCAGGTGCGATCGGGCGCTGGAGCGCCGAACTCAGAGCCAACACTGCGCCGCCGCCGGAGCCCGCTCGCGAGTACGCGCCGGCTCCGCAACAGGAAGAGTACGCGCCGGCTCCGCAACAGGAAGAGTACGCGCCGGCTCCGCGACAGGAAGAGTACGCGCCGGCTCCGGAGCCTTACTATCCGCCCGCCAGACAAGAGGCTCCGGCTCCGGCTCCAGAACCTTACTATCCGCCCGCCAGAGAAGAGGCTCCAGCTCCGGCTCCGGAACCTTACTATCCGCCCGCGAGGGAGCCGGAACCTTACTATCCGCCCGCGAGGGAGCCGGAACCTTACTATCCGCCCGCCAGACAGGAGGCCCCAGCTCCGGCTCCAGAACCTGCTCGTCCTCCGGCTCCGGCTCCGGAACCGGCGCCTTCGATTCCTCAGCCGGCTGGACCTCCTGATGCTAATTTGATCCCCGAGTAATTGGGTTTTAGGGGAGGCGCGTCTAACATCTCACATCTAAAATATAAAATCGAGTGAGTAATTTACAACTGCTGTCGATCGATCCCGACCCCATTTTCCGACTGGGGCTGAGAGTCGCCTGCGAGCAGTATCCAGACTTGGAAGTTGTCGCAGATGTGGGCACGGGAACCGAGGCGTTGGAGGTTCTGGAAGCTCGATCGACCGCCTCTCTCTGGGCCAAGAAGCCCGTTGATTTGGTAATTTTGGCTGTTGAGAGGTTAAGTTTGCGATCGGGTCTAATACAGACGCTGGCAGTTTGTGGCGAGTTCAAAAATTTGTACCCCAACCTACCGCTGTTGCTCCTAGGTGGGCCACTCGCACCGGATCAGTTGGGGCAGTTACAAGCTGCGGGCGCGAAGGGCTATTGTCCTAAAGATAGAGATATTTCCGAGACAATAGAAGCTATTCGCGTGGTAGCATCCAGCGGCACTTATTGGCCGACAGATACGCCAGCGAACTCTCAAATAGAGCTAAATTCAGCGACGGTTAAAACAATAGAAAATTCCGCAGCCAATCCAGAAGAAAATGCTGAGAGTCTGACAATTGATACGCCCGTACACAAAAAAATTCTGGCTTATTTTTGTGTGTCTGGATTGCGAGAAATAGATGCAGCTTTGGCAATTGTCAAAGCTGATTTGGAACAGATCAAAGTGGCAGATTCGACAGACTTAGCCACTATTTTAGATGGGATTGTAGTCAGCGGGCGCCGCCGAGAATTGCTGGCTGCTCGTTGGATTGTCAGTCAGTTATTGGAAGTCCGAGGGAAGTCGGAAGAAGTCCGAGGGGAGAAGGAAGAGTCCGAGGGGAGAAGAAAGACGGGAGAAGAAAGAGGGGAGAGTTTGTGGGATAATTCTCAGTTGCAAGTCACGAATTCCCGAGGTTCGGGTCAATCTTTGGTGCTGACAAATAATTGGCAAGGTAGCTTGTTTGACTCGGTGGCTGCTAAATTGCAGGTGGATTTGGTGAATTTGACTGGCGTGCCTTTGGAGATCGATATTTTGCGATCGACCAAAAAGCACGAATTGATGAGTTCCATCCTGCGGAAGTTACGGGAGTTGCTAGAGGAATTGCGCTTGGGGCAAGTGCAGCAAACTCAATTTTCGGAAAAAATGCCTGCTATTTTGCGGGATTTGTGGGAAGCGACAATCATAGATTTTTTTGGCAGATACTATACGCTGCAAACGGGAGAAAATCTGGTTGTTGACAGCAGTCAAACAAGCTTGAAACTACTGCCAGAAAGTCAAGGGGAAATCGCTGCTAATTTATGGGGCGGCAGCGGCGTAGAAGTGGTGCCGGTGCTGCTGGCAGATGAAACAGCAGTTGCCACGGAAATCCTTGATAAAATTCCGATGACAGTTGATTTATTTGCACATTTGCTATTTGAAATTCCCCTCACAGTTGACAATCTTTCTTGTGTTGCTGGCAGCCCGCAAGCGATGCAGCGAGCAGAAGCTTTGTTGGAAAATTTGGTAATTCAAGTTGCTAGCGGAGTCGTGCAGCCTCTGCTCAATAATTTTGCAGATATTGAGGAAATCAAGCAAACTTTTTACGATGGCAAGTTGATTTCAACACGAGAAATTGAGCGGTTTCGGAATGATTTATCGTGGAGATATCGCTGGGATAGCTATTTTGTAGAACCTAAAGCTATTTTTGAAAGCAGGTTTTGGCTGTTTGTGTTGGGCGATTCTGGAATTAAGAGAATTTCTATTTATGCTCCAAGAAATCTGGAGTTAGCACAGTTGTCTGGGTGGCAGTTGGCTTTAACTTTGGTGCTGGAAACTCGGGATGCGATCGCACCTAGGGTTCGCGCTGTTATTTCGCTGTTGGGTACTGCTGTTGTTTACGTTTTGACTCAAGTTATCGGGCGGGGAATTGGTTTGATCGGGCGGGGAATTATCCAAGGTATTGGCAATTCTTTGCAGGATAGCAAGTTTGGCAAAAATGGCTGAGGGAACAGTTGACAGTTGACAGTTGACAGTTGACAGTTGTCCGAGAAGGGTTAAAAACCGCAAAGCCTGCCAGAATTATTTCGTTTGTCCGAGGGGTGCATCTGGGTTTGGCAAATATGTTTGTAGGGGCGAAGCATGACCTCCGTGAATATGAGAGTATAACTAATAACTTATATGCGGTCATGCTTCTTCAGGCTTCAAAAACCAGAGGCACCCGAAGAGTGAACAGGACAATGTACGGGAGTGAACGGATTGAGATAAATCAGTATGATGAGAGATAATTGGTAATTGTTAATTGATGATTGATGGTATTATAGATAATGAATTAATGTTATAAGGTTGACTTTTTATGAGTATTATGATAGCGATTGATGCCGATCGCATAAACAGCTTAGATTTGTCTCCGGTGCGGACTGTTATTGAACAGTGGCTGGCCACAGGATCGATCGCCCAAAACGAACAACAGGTACAATTTGAAATTGAGTATCCGCGCGAAGAATTAGATCCGCGAGAAATCTCCGAACTTCCCGAAGTGCGGCTGTGGTTTATTCGGTTGGATGCTTGTTATCCTTGGCTGCCATTTTTGCTGGATTGGAAAGCCGGAGAATTGGCCCGGTATGCCGCGATGTTAGTGCCGCACCAATTCCACCGCACCCAAGGCATTCAGTACAATCCTGAAGCTTTGGAAATGTTTTTGATGAGCAAAATTTTTGTGTTGACTGATTGGTTGAACCAGCAGGGAATTCCGAGTAAATCGAAGTTGATGGCAATGTCGCAGATGTTTGGTTACGATTTGGATGATGCTTTTTTTGATGTCATCGTGCCTTATTCGGGTTTGTGATTTCCTGGATGAATCGGCGGTTAGTTGAAACTGGTTCCAATCACCTCGTATTTCAATTACCCGGCGGTTGAAACCGCGTCTACACAAACCAAACCCACCTCCGTGGGTTAAAGATTTTATTTGATAATTTTCCATCTCCGAATACCTTCTTCGTCCA
>NZ_JAEQCX010000197.1:0-6742 GCF_020738035.1 Microcoleus sp. PH2017_28_MFU_U_A | reverse complement strand
TTTTTGACGATCGCAATAATTCTCTCAGTTGACCATTTTGACTATATGATACTACTATTGCTTACTACTGCTTACAAACTTAATAAAGTTTTATAATACATTTTTTATGATTTCACCTAAAAACAAAAAAACACTCGCGCTTCAAGAAACGGAGAGATGTTGAAAACAAGCAGCAGCTTGGGCCTGCTTACCGTTGCTGACCGACCTGCTTGTTTCGTTTTCTGGTGGAACAGATGATTCCTGCGCCTGTCAGCAGGAGTGCTACCACAGTACCGGGTTCTGGGATAGTTGTTCTTCTAATGACGGGGGGGTTTATGTAGTTTGGCAATATCGGCGATGGCACCTGTATCGGCGGAACTGGCGATGGCGATGGTGATACCGGTGGTATGACCGGTGGTATGACCGGCGTGGGTAATATCGGTATCGGGGTTGATGGTGGTGGTGAGGCTACCGGTGGTTCCGGTACTGCGGGCTCTACTATTATAGGGCCTGGTGATTGGACTACCGGCACTTCCGGCACTACAGGTTGTACGATCGGTATCGGTGCTGGATCTACCAGCGCTTCCGGTACCGCGTCTCGCACGGGTGCAGGTGATGTCGGTACTTCGACTGGTACGGGTGTTGGTGATTGAGGGCTGAGGGAATTATCAGGGACGCAGGCACTTGAATAGTTTCCGGGCCCGCACACATCGACTGCTGCTGAAGCCGGAGGGGCGGCAGCTAGATAGTAGAACCCTGTTGCCATTGTGGCAGAGAGTCCAATTGCTAGTTTTGCCAGTGGCGTACACATAACTATTTAGTTAAACAGTGGTAAAATCGGAGAATAGAAGTAGTGCTAGAGATTAGCGCTGCACGGCGGGCATAGATTTTAGAGTTCTTACCATAAATTGATGTTTTCTCTCCCGGACGCCTGTAAAAGATAGTATAGCGCTTGAGGCGATCGCCCAAACACTTTGGTCGTCTTATTTTATTTGACCCTAGTCGCCTAGGGTGGTTTGCACCGTCTGGCAACCTCTGAGCTAACAGCCCTTACAGCTATTAAAAGAGAGTTTTTACCGATACTTTTTTGCTAACATTTGCTAACAAATACATAAGTTGAGATCGGATCTCAACCAAGGCCTATCAACCTATGCCCGTAAAAATTTCTACAAGCACTTATATTCTTGCGTTCAGCTTGGTTATCGCTTAGCGCTATTAGCCAATCTGATTATTTGCTTTGATACTGTAGAGGCAACTTATTTATATAGCGGTTGCGTACTACCAAGGTTTTTCACCTACATCTGAGTGGGTAAATTCATAAAATAGCTCGGTAAGTGGGAAACGAGCGAGACTTTAGTTCTGAGAGGGAAACGACGGGCGCGGTTTCAACCGCCTTGAATCCCCTTGCGGGGTTAGAGGGGTATGGTTGCCGCTTTAGGTCGATATGGTTGTCTCCAAATCCCTTTCGGGTAATGTTAGCTTCGCCAAAGTTATAAGGGCTTTTTCCGGCTAGCAGCAGTGTAAAGCGTGACTTTAGAACTGTTTAACCACGCTTCGACAGAGCAAGGGACTAGCTTCGCATCCACAGGGTGTCGTGACCCAAATAACGTAGACCTCGAAGGTCTGAGGCCCGTCAGTACAGCTTGCTCGATCTCTCTAACAAGCTCAGTGGCTTGAGCCTAGAGTTACTGACTCTATATGATACGAAGACCTATGACAAATGTAAGCGATCGTCCGTGCAAATGTCCGAAAAAGTCTTACTGTTAATCAACCTTGAGCGCCGCCTCCTGAAGTTAAGTATGTAACCGATCGCAAACTATATCTGCTGTATTCTAATTAGCAATCCACAATCTGACTATTCTTTTATAGTCTCATGCTTCGACGAGATCTGTCCTCAGTATATGTACGTGTATTCCCGAATGTCAACTACTGAAAAGGAATATTTAAGTATTTACCGAGGGTAGAGGGCGTATTGAATGAGCTGGGCTAGTCGATCGCGCAGGCTTTCCATGCCGAGACCTTTGGCGGCCGAAATAAATACGGCTTGAGGAAACTCTTCTCGGGCGAGAGCAAGAGTATCTCCATCTACGGCATCGATTTTGTTAAATACTACAAGGGCAGGCCCGGGAGTTACGGGCATATCTGTCAAAATATTCATGACGGAGCGAATTTGGCTCTGCCACGCGGGATGCGAAAGATCGACAAGGTGCAGCAAAGCATCGGCATCTGTAACTTCTTCGAGGGTAGCCCGAAAAGCGTCGATCAATGAGAGGGGAAGTTCGCGAATAAAGCCCACTGTATCTGTGAGGACGATCGACAGCGGTTCTCCTGTGAGGGCGCCAGGAATCGTCAGCTTTCGGGTGGTGGGGTCGAGGGTGGCAAATAATTGGTCGGCTGCGTAGACCTCGGAATTTGTGAGCAGGTTGAGCAGAGTCGATTTACCTGCATTGGTGTAGCCGACGATCGCGACTGAGGGTACGTCCATGTGGTGCCGGTTCTGCCGCAGCCGGAAGCGGTGGGCTAGGAGTTGATTTACTTCTTGCTGCAATCTTGAAATGCGTTTGGCGATCGTCCGGCGTTCGGTTTCGAGTTTAGTTTCCCCGGGGCCTCTGGTACCGATACCGCCGCCTTGTCTCGACATTGCTTGACCGCGACCTGTCAGGCGGGGCAGGCTGTACTGTAGTTGAGCGAGTTCTACTTGCAATTTACCTTCGCTCGATCGCGCTCTTTGGGCGAAGATGTCGAGAATTACCTCCGTGCGATCGACGACACGAATACCAATCTGAATTTCCAAGTTGCGTATTTGTGCGGGGGACAAGTCGCGATCGAATACCACGAGGTTAGCGCTAATCGTTTGAGCGGTGAGGGAAATTTCTTGAATTTTGCCTTCGCCGACGACTGTCTGCGGGTGGGGGTTCGATCGCTTTTGACGCACTGTTTGCAATACCTGACCTCCGGCGCTTTCCACCAGCCGCGTGATTTCTGCGAGTCCGTCCTCAAAATCCAGCAGAGTCATGTGCTGAGTCATCACACCAACCAGCAGCACTTTGTCTTGGTCTGCATCTACTTGTTTGGCGACAAATTCTGCTTGAAAATCTGCTTCGAGTCCTTCCACCAACTCCAGAAAGTCTTGGTCTGCGAGGTCGTCCAAACTCAGTGGTTCTGATATTTTCCAGGGAAAGTTTTGAGTTTTGATTGGTGAGTTTTGAATTAAAGGCTCTTCTATTTCCTCTGTTTTAGTTGAAGCTGGTTCTAACTTAGCGCTCAACACAGAGAACTCAAAATTTGGTCGGTCTCCCTGGGGTATCAGGTGAACCAGATAAGTGTCTTGGATGTAACCGGCCGCACCGCCGCCGCGGCGCTGAAATCCTCCGCCGCTTAGAGTCAGCCAAACCAGGGCATCGAGGCGCTGAATTGCCATGGCGGTAAGGGCTGCTTCGTTGGGGATTTCGGGCTTCAAGTGGGTGGCGATGCAGCGAATGCCACTGAGGCGACCTCCCCCGTAGCGGGGCAATTCTAGGGGTGCAATCTGGGTTTGGCGGGGCGTACCGACGCCGACGCGAATTACTTGTCCGCGACGGTTGATGTAGGTGCAGATTGGCTTGTCGATTTCGGTACTGATGGCGGCGACGCGCTGTGCGAATTCTGCCGTGGTGATGCGATCGCCCGGTAGTCTTTGGTGGTAAAGCTTTTCGAGTTGCTTGAGCTGGCTGGACTTTAAACCCTGAAGATTGCCGTAGATGGTTTCGATAACTGTTTCTCCCTCGCGCTCTGTCTTTGTTCCTATTTTAGTTAAGTTAAGGGCGATCGTGTTCTGTTTTGCGGTTGAAATTGACTATTTTTTTTTCCTGTAGCTTCTCGCGACTTCAGTATTGTCGAGTCACAACGGCCGTTGTTTGTCGCAGCAGGGCTTCGCAAGCTTTTCACAGCAGCCATCTCAACTTGCAGTTGTCTTTAGTATCTACCGATACAGGCGATCGCTGAAAAAATGGTTTTTAACAAAATTTAACACGTCATTTTTGTCTCAAAATCCTCCTTTAGACTTGTATGTATTTTGCACCTATCGACAGATAGCAAACTAGAAATTAGGTCGCTACCATGATAAGCGAAACATTGTTAAGGAATGTAAAAAAATGGAAACTCGCCCTACTAACTTACCTCCTACCGCTAATGCCTACAACGGCAAAGATCGGAACGCCTTTTTGTTTGGGTTAAACCCACAAGCAGAACTTTGGAACGGTCGCTTAGCGATGATCGGTTTCTTAGCTTATTTGCTTTGGGACATGGCTGGATATAGCGTTCTGCGCGACATACTTCACTTTCTGCCTACCTACATCGCTCACTAATAACGAGCATTCTATCCTGTCTGGTAGTATGAGGAAATGCCACAACTGCCAGACAGCCTAAAAGTTACAAATGGCAGCGAGTAGGATTTTGTCCCTTTGTATTTTTCGTTACTTTTGAATGGCATTAACAGACTTCTTGCTCTGATGCGATGATTCTGCGTAGGGGCGAGAGGAGTGGCGCGGTGAATATTGATAGACAAACAGATATTGTTCATGTTTCATGTTTCATGTAGATACAGAAGAGTATTTATTACACCTAACTCGTTATATTCACTTAAATCCAGTTTGTGCTACTAATATAGTTAAAAAAGCCGAGGCTTGGGAGTTTTCTAGCTATCAAGAATATAGCGGTTTTTACAAAGATTCGCGGACGTTGTTGGGCTTGGGCCCTCTTGATTTCAGCGGTTATGTAAGCTGTCAGCCATACCTCATCTTTTTGAGAAAGGCTATATATTGATTTGCGCCAGGGTAGTTTGCCTAAAATAGATCGAGTGCGATCGCAATTTCAGTCAGCAGATGCTTATCGTTACTTTTTAGAAGATTTAACTAGCGATAAATTAATCCAGCATTTAACCTTTGAAGAATAGAAAGAACCTACGTGCATCCAAGAAACCCGGTTTCTGAGTTCCACGCGCAAGCGTCCAAGAAACCGGGTTTCTCTGAGAATTTACGCCTCTTCACGAGATTTTCCGAAGAAACCCGGTTTCTGAGTATCGCGCGATCGGGGATTGTTGATTCTGACCCATCAGAAACACTATCAACTATCAACTATCAACTGACTAATTACTTTAGTTCATTGAGCGCCGCCTCGGCTTTTTGTGCGCCATCATTGTTGCCTTGCTGGCGGTAAGTGTCTAGGGCTTGTTGAAAAGCTTGAATTGCGTCGGATTTGCGATCGCGCGCTTTGAATGCTTGACCCATGTTGTAATAAGCTTCTCCTCGGGCTGGATCGAGCTGGATCACTCGCCGAAAAGTGATAATTGCTCCTGAAAAATCTTGTTTTTCTAGTTGAATTTCCCCGATTGCAACGTATGCGCTCACTAGATTCGGTCGCACGTCAATCGCTCGCTTGTAAGCTATAATCGCTCCTTCTAAGTCGTTTTGAGCTCTGAGAAGTTCGCCAATTTCTAACTGTACTTCGGGATTCCGCGGCTCTAGTTTTGACGCTTCTTCAAAAGCTGCTAGCCCTTCGGAAGTGTTGCCGCTACGCAGCAAAGCAGTACCTAATTTTAACTGAATGCTGGCTTGTTTGGGAGCGAGTTTGGCTGCTTGTTTGAGCACGGTGACAGCACTGGCAAAGTTTCCCTGCTGGATCAATACTAAACCCAATGAAGAATAAGCTTGCCAATTTTTGGGATCGAGGGCGATCGCCTCTTGGTATGCTTTAAATGCACCGCTGTAATCTTTTTGCTGAAACAGCACCACTCCGAGTCCAATTCGGGCGTTGACATTTTTGCGATCGAGCACAGCGGCGCGACGGTAAGCTGCTGCTGCTGCGGGATAGTTTTGCAGGTTCGCCATAGCATATCCTAAGGCGTATTGAAAGTCAGCATTTTTGGGTTCCAGACCGATCGCCTGTTGGTAAAATTCCACTGAGGCTTGATAGTTGCCCTGACGCGCTTGTAGATAGGCAATACCGGAAAAAATACGCGGGTTTTCCGTATCTAAACGGGCTGCTTGTTGATAAATGGCGATCGCCTTACTGTAGTCTCCTAAATCTACCAACTCGCGTCCTTGCCGCAGCAGACTATCTAAATTTGCATTATTTTTAGGTTGAACTTCCTCTGGTGTGTCTGCTGAGAGCGCTATCTGCGGCGTTGCGATCGCGAATCCCGCTACCAAAAGTGTACTGAATACCAAGAGACTTTGTTTGTGGACGGCCATTTTTTTCAAAGAGTGTGTGGATTAAAAGAGCGAATTGCTGTCAGCTTAACAAGCTTACAGCTTAGGGTTTGCCTGGAATCTTTGAGCGGGGAGATGTAGTAAACCTACAGAAATCGACCAACTCAAAATTTTCGCACTTGAGGCCAACTGATGATTGTAACAACAACTGATATCATCCAAGGAGCAGAAATTCAATCTTACTTGGGAATTGTAACTGCCGAGGTTGTCTACGGCACAAACGCCCTGCGAGATTTCTTCGCGGGTATTCGCGACATCATCGGCGGGCGCACCGGCAGTTACGAGGAAGTGTTTCTCAAAGGACAGCGACATGCCCTCTAGACTTACCATCTCGCTACCCTTCCAGCCATTATGCCTGTACTTTCTAGACACTTTCTATTTGCTTAACGTATTTGCGTCATTACAGCCGTTGAGACAGCTTACTTGTAAGCCCGCAGCTTCTAGAGGGATTCTAGTCAAAAAAAAATACCCCTGGTTGGGGGTATGTCCTATCTATTTATGACTTCTAATCCTTG